>NZ_BJXB01000028.1 GCF_007990775.1 Deinococcus cellulosilyticus NBRC 106333 = KACC 11606
CAAATGCCTCTGATTTCAGTTCAGGCAACGTCAGCATGACAGCAGATGCGGTCAATTTCTGTCCTCATTTCGAATTACACTGTGTGGGTGGAACATCCCCCATCCGCCAGGCTTCTGAAACTCCTCGCCCTGCTGCAACAGCACCGGGTGTGCCCTGGCCCTCTGCTCTCAGAGGAACTGCACGTCAGCAGGCGCACCCTCAGGCGGGACGTGGAAAAATTGCGCCAGCTTGGTTACGGCATCGAGGCCAACCCCGGACCGCTCGGCGGGTACCGGATGGTTTCCCGGGACCACCTGCCTCCACTGCTCTTTGAGGAAGACGAAGCAGTGGTGATCGCGGTGGCCTTGCTGGGCACCCTGATGTCTGGTGGAGACCTGTCCGACGCCTCCCTCAGGGCC
Source organism: Deinococcus cellulosilyticus NBRC 106333 = KACC 11606 (assembly GCF_007990775.1). Taxonomy (NCBI): domain Bacteria; kingdom Thermotogati; phylum Deinococcota; class Deinococci; order Deinococcales; family Deinococcaceae; genus Deinococcus; species Deinococcus cellulosilyticus. The sequence goes on from NZ_BJXB01000028.1 coordinate 400, forward strand.
TGGTCGAAACTTCACCCCCTGCTGCCCGAAGAAACGAAACGTAAAGTGTCCGCCGTGCTGGAGAGCACCCTCACCTGGCGTGACACCCCGGCCCTGCAGACCCACCTGGGCACCCTGGGGGTGCTGGGGGCGGCCTGTCGGAGGGCGGAAGTGGTCCGCTTCGGGTACCACAAACCAGAAGGCAGTGTTGCTTCCCGGCGTGCCGAACCTTTCAGGCTGGTTCACCTGTACGACCACTGGTACCTGGTGGCATTTGACACAGAGCGGGACGGGTGGAGGATCTTCCGGGTGGACCGCATCCGTGACGTGGTGGTCACCCGGCAGCGGTTTGAAGCACACAAAAGGCCTTTTGAGGACCCGGTGTCCTTTGTGCTTCAGTCCCTGCAGCAGGCCCCTCAACCTTACCAGGGGGAAGTCATCATCAAGGCGTCCCTGGAAACCATCAGAGCAAGGCTCCAGGGGGTCTTGCCTGGACGACTGGAACCGCTGGGGGAACACCGGTGTCGCCTGACGTACTCCAGCCCTTCTTTGCAGGGTGTGCTTCACATGCTGGTTTCACTGGACGCAGATTTTGACCTCGAAGGTCCTGAAGAGCTTCTCTGGGCCGTGTCCCAGCTGGGCTTGCGATTCACTGCCGGAAGTCAGCCATCCCCCTGACCTGTGTGGGACGCTGTGAGCAATGGTTCATGGCGGGCAGGGTCACAAGGGCAGATCGATGTGTTGCCTCAGACCCAGCATGCTCAGCACTGCAGGGTTGCCGTTGTCCTGCCAGACCAGCTGGTATGTGGTCTGTGCGTTTTGAATGGGCAAAACCTTTGTTCCCAGTGTGGACCTCTGACCCATCCCTGCAGTCACGATGGCCACCCCGATTCCGGCTTCAACGAGGCTGAGGGCAGCCTGTTCGGACATCACCACCTGCCTGAGGTCCTGCTGGCGGTGTCCAGCCGGGACCACCTCATCAATGAAGGTCACCAGTTCCGGGCAGTGCTCGGGATCAAACCCGATGATCGGTTCAGAAAGCAGGTCAGATGTCTGAAGATGGCCTTTTTCAGCGAAAGGATGGTCCGCTGGAAAGACGGCCACCAGAGGCTCATGCTTCACCAGGATGTGTTCTGTGGGCGCAGGGAAAGACAGCCCCACAAGAATTCCAGCATCAATTTGCTGGTTGTTCAGGGCTTCAAGTTGCTCCAGCGCAGTCATTTCCCTGAGGTGAAGCCTCAGGTCCGGGAATTCCCGGTTGCAGATGCGCAGCAGGGCAGGGAGCACACTGGCCGTTGCACCCGGCACGTACCCCACCCGCATGGCCCCGGCCCCCCCCTGGGACACCCGCTGGGTGAGCAAAATGGTCTCTTCAAGCTGGGTGAGCATCGCCTGAGTGCGGGTGTAGAACACCTGTCCTGCCGGAGTGAGTTCCACTTTTCTGGAGGTGCGGTGAAAAAGTTGCACGCCGAGCTGGTCCTCCAGCCGCTTGATGGCCTGACTGAGGGGCTGTGGAGCAAGGTGAAGTTCTTCTGCGGCACGCGCAAAATGCAGTTTTTCAGCCACGGTCACGAAGTAGCGCAGCAGGCGGGTCTCGATCATCATGTAGATGATACGTGATGATGCTTCAGGAAAATAGTGATGGACATGCATGATGATGCTGTGTACTGTGGAGTCACTGAAGAAGCGAGGAAAAATCCCTTCCAGAAAGGACGACACCATGACCTCTCACCTCCCCCTGATCGTTGTGGGCTCAGGTCCCGCAGGCCTCACGGCAGCCCTTTACGCAGCCCGGGCCAGGCTGAACCCTCTGGTGGTTCGTGGCCCCCTCCCAGGAGGGCTGGTCACCACCACAGAGCAAATTGACAATTTCCCTGGTTTCCCCGATGGCATCAGCGGCTTTGACCTCGCCATGCAGATGGAAAAACAGGCAGAAAAACACGGCACCAGGTACCTCAATGCTTATGTCACGCAGGCAGACCTGTCTGTGCGTCCATACAGGCTTTCCACAGACGATGGACAGACTTTCACCTGTGACGCCCTGATCATTGCCACCGGAAGCACCCCCAGAATGCTCGGGGTTCCTGGTGAACTCGAATTCCAGAATGCTGGCGTGGAGCACTGCGCCACCTGTGACGGTCCCCTTTATGCCGGACAGACCGTGGTGGTCGTTGGAGGAGGCAACACCGCACTCACCGATGCCCTGCAACTCTCCAGATACGCTGAAACGGTGCTGCTCATCCACAGGTCCGGGACTTTCCGGGCAGAACAGGTGCTTCAGGAACACGTCAAAGCCACCCCGAACATCCACATCCTGTACCACACCCGCATTCTGGAGATTCTGGGGGCAGATCAGGTGGAAGGGATTGTGATCGAGCATCTCTCCACCGGAAGAAAAGAAAGGCTGGAAACTTCGGGCGTTTTTGTGTGCATTGGCTCTTTGCCCAACACCCAGCTTTTTGCAGGACAGCTTGACCTGACCTCCAGCGGTCACATCGCCACCGATCCACGCAAACGCACCAGCAAACCCGACATTTACGCTGTTGGAGACGTCACCGACAGCCCCTACCGTCAGGCCATCATCAGTGCCGCAGAAGGGGCACAGGCCGCACTTGAGATCATTCACACCCTGAAGTTGCACAAGGAGACCACCCCATGACCCAGATTGCCCAGCAGACCGCACCCACCTTCGAACTCCAGTCCAGCCACGGTCCCGTGAAACTGGTGGATCACCGGGGCAAAACAAAAGTTCTCCTGTACTTCATGCGGGAATTCAACTGCCCCCTGTGCATGCGCAACGTGCTGGCCCTCAGTCGGATGCAGGACACCCTGAAACAAAAAGGGGTGCAGGTGATCATCATCGGTGGAGGAGATGAAAAGTCTGCCAGTGCTGTGGCACAACGGTTCCAGTTGCCCTTCCCGGTTGCCGCTGACCCGGAGCGCAGCGTCTACCGCTCATACAACCTGGAAAAGACCCTCGGGTTTCTGCAGTGGAATGGCACCATCCTGATCGACCCTCAGGGGAAGATCATCTACCGCAAAGTCTCCCAGAGGCCCGGGGGAAGCTTCGACCAGCAGGAACTTCAAGCATTGTTGTGAAATTCCGATGCCACTTACAGAATGGGAGGCGTCGTCCAGCAGTTCATCCCAGTGTCACAAAGGGTCAGGCCACGGGTGAGCGGTCCCAGTATGGGTCTGGGTCACTATCGCAGTGACCTGAGCCTCAACCGCACGTTTTTCACTTCGTCCTCGGTCAACTCCACCTGCCTGAGGCTTTTCAGGCGTGGCCCGAAACTCTCCCAGGTCATGAGTTTCACCCCAATAAAAGTCCATTCTCTGGGGTGGTTGTGGTCGGTGAAACCGTCTCTGGCTTCATCGGCATCCACCAGTTGACGGTGCAGCATGATCCCGGTGACCTTGCAACCCACAACCCGACCAAGGTTCTGGGTGGTTTTCAAAATGGCCTCGGCGACCCGGCTGAGGTTCTCTCCTTCGATCACCAGACGGTAACGGTAATGGTCCACCACCCCGTAGTGGCTTTGCGGGAACACCACGAACACCCCATGCACCGACAAAAATGCATACAGGCCTGTGAAGTGCCCAAGTTGCACCCCCTCAATCACCTCCCATTCGTCTCCAAGAGAATAAAGGGCTTCTTCGAACCTGGAGGTGCGGGGCAGGTTCTGGGCACTCAGCAGGGGATGGCGTTCGGCGTCACTTCCAGGCATGGGGGGCTCCTTGACGGGGGCAGTTGAGGCTTGTGAGGCAAGACAGAAAAGACCCGGAAATGGCAGACACACGGTCAGGTGAGCTGCCCTTGCCGGGCGCAGGAAAGGGGGAGAAGGAAGAGGAGAAGGTGTTCAGTTCAGCACAGGGCTGTCAGAACCAGCAATAAGGTCAGGGTGGGTTTCAGGCCCCGACCAGATCGGAAGCGAGGTATTCGGCTCCGGTGGCGTACTTCATGATGTTGTCCTGGGTGATCTCCTTGCCGCTGACCTCACCGACAATTTCGCCTTCGCGCATCACCAGCACCCGGTCCGAGAGGCCAATCACCTCGGGGAGTTCACTGCTGATGCAGATCACAGCCACCCCTTTTTCAGCGAGTTCTCCCATCATGCGGTAGATTTCGCTCTTGGCCCCCACGTCCACCCCACGGGTGGGTTCGTCGAGGATCAGCACTTTGGGCTGAATTTCCATCCAGCGGGCGAGAAGCAGTTTCTGCTGGTTTCCACCGGACAGGTCCATCGCCAGGGATGCAGGACTGCTGACTTTGAGGGCCATCGACTGGATGGCGTCGCGGGTGAGTTTCTCCAGAGCTGCGAAATTCAGCAGGCCAAAGTGGCTGTGTTTGTCGAGCACGTTCATGCCGATGTTTTCCAGGGCGCTCATCTGCAGGAAAAGCCCCTGCGATTTGCGGTCCTCGGGGAGGTAGCCGATTCCGGCCCTCACAGCGTCCTGTGGGGAACGGATGTTCAGTTTTTTGTCGTTCAGCCAGATTTCCCCGCCACTTTTGGGGTCTGCCCCGAACAAAAGCCGCATCAGTTCGGTGCGTCCTGCGCCGACCAGCCCTGCCAGGCCCAGGATTTCACCAGATCGCACTTCGAAGGTGCTGGGTTGCACCACCCCTTTGCGAGAGAGGTTCTTCACCTTGAGGACCACCTCGCCAGGACGATGGTTTTTGTTTCGCTGGTAGAAGTCACTGAGTTCCCGACCCACCATCATGCGCACAATGCGGTCCGGGTCGATTTCGTGTCGCTGGAGGGTGCCCACGTAGGTTCCGTCGCGGATCACCGTCACCCGGTCTGCAAGTTCGTACACCTCGGGCATGCGGTGGGAGATGTAGATGATGGCAATGCCCTCAGAGCGCAGTTGCCGGATCAGGGCGAACAGCCGCTCGGTCTCCCGGTCCGAGAGGGTGGCGGTGGGCTCGTCCATGATCAGCACCTTGCTCTTGTGAATCAGGGCGCGGGCAATTTCCACGAGTTGCTGCTCGGCAATGGAGAGCTCACTGGCCATGGTGTGGGACGTGAAGCGCGCACCGAGGCGCTCGAGCACCTTCTGGGTTTCGGTGTGCATCAGCGCGAAATCCACGAAGCCCAGGCTGTTTCTGGGTTGTGAGCCCATGAAGACGTTTTCGGCGACATTCAGGTGGATCGCGATGGACAGTTCCTGGTAAATCAGGTTGATGCCTTCCTTGCGGGCCTGCACCGGGTTCCGGACGTGCACTTCCCGCCCGTCGATTTTGATGCTGCCGGTGTCGCTGGAGTACACCCCGGCGAGGATTTTCATCAGGGTGCTTTTCCCTGCGCCGTTCTCACCCATCAGGGCGAGCACCTCACCGGCGTAGGCCTGCAGCTGCACCCCTTTCAGGGCATAAAAGTTGCCGAAGCGTTTGGAGACATCAAACATGTCCAGTGTGGGTTGGGGTTTCATCAGGGGGTCCTTTGATCTGACGGCTTTTTGATTCCAGAAGCGGCTTCTGAAACCGTGAAGGCGTGAGAGGGTGAAGGGGGATGACGGGCAGAGGAAAGTGCAGGGTCCGGCCTTTCAGGGCGACCTGCATGCTGGGTTGTGGGAGGTGAGGCTCAGACTGTGCTTGTGCTGCCATTGTGGCACACCTGCTGCAAGATGGCAAGATCTTGTCTGCAAATTTGCAGAAAATTGCAGAAAATCTTTCATTGCAACAACTGACCGGAGCCCCTCAATCCAGCAAAAACCCCCTCTGGAGGCCAGAAGGGGTCAGAAAGGCACTGTTTGAGTGCAAAAAATCAGCGGGCGCGGTCGGTGGACCCCCGCACAATCAGCTGTGTGGGAAGTCGGATGTTCAGGGGGGGCAGCACAAATTCCCGTTGCAGGTTCTGCATCAGGATGCCGCACGCCACCCTTCCCATCTCGTAAGGGGACTGGGCCACCACCGTGAGGGGAGGATTCATCACCTTCGCCCACGGGGGATCATCAAATCCCACCAGCGACACATCACCCGGAACCTTCAGTTTCAGGTCCTGCAGGGCAGAAAGCGTCCCGATCATCATGTCGGAATTCCCAACAAAAACCGCAGTGGGACGGGCATCCTTTGGCAGGCTCATCAGTTTGCGGGTCACTTCATTTGCGCCAGATTCCAGCCCGTACCCATAAGTGACCCACCTGGGGTCCCTGGGAAGACCCGCGAGGGCGAGCGCCTGCTGGTAGCCTTCAAGGCGCTCGGTGGTGCTGCTCATCTCAGGAGGCCCCCCGATGAAAGCAATGCGCCGGTGACCCAGAGAAATCAGGTGATCAATGGCCAGCACCGTCCCACGCACGTTTTCCGCCTGCACCTGCCCCACACCCGAGAATCCAGATGCACAATCAAGTTCCACCACCGGCAGGTCTCCCATTTCCCGCAGGTGCGTGAGGGTCCCCCGGGTGGGCACAATCAAGAGCCCCTGGATTTTCTGCTGCAAGGCGAGTTTCAGGAAGCGTTCCTCTTTCAGTTCATCTTCCTCGGTGTCGTACAGCAGCACATTGCACCCGTGTTGATCGGCCACCGCCTGCACCCCCTTGGCGAGGGTCGCATAAAAAGGATTCTCAAGGTCCGTGACCAGCAGGGCAATGGGGGTGGCTGCCTGCTGCTTGACCTGCCGGGCCTGCTGGATGGCCTGATAACCAAGCTGGTGGGCGATGGCCAGAATGCGGTCGCGGGTGTCCTGAGAAACCATGTCCGGACGACTGAGTGCCCTGGACACGGTGCTGGGGGACACGCCAGCTTCTTTTGCCACATCTTCAATCGTCGCCATAACGCCTACTTTCAGATTCTAACCGATATTTTGTCGATGTGAAGGGGGTTTTTGGGGGTTGGGGTGGGACAAGGCCGAGGGCCGAGGGCCAAGGGCCAGGGGCATTTGAAGATGATGGAATGAGATCAGGCAAGTTTTCCAGGAAGGTTTTTTGACGCCTGAGCGTTGAAGTTTGTCTCAAAAAGGATTGGGAGTGAGGAGGTGGAGGCATTTCGATGGTTTTGTGTGGTTCTGGAAAAATCTGCTTTGAGCAGGGTGTTTGTGCAATGCCCTCGGGCTTGCAGGGATATGACAACCTACCCGTAGGACTGCACTTTTTGCCCTCAGCCCTGTCTTGACCCTGATACGCGCTTGCAGGACGGCCTGCTTCTTGACGCAAAGATGTGCTTGCGGGGCGGAAGGCCAAGCACACTGTCGCTTTGCACTGGTCGCTCGGCCCTCGGCCCTCGGCATTCCTTCTCACAGCTGGTGCCTCTTCTTCCAGTCTTCTGCCGTGAAGGCTTTGAGTCCGGTGGCGAACTCCATGATGTGCTCGTGGGTGAGGCTTTCTCCCCGTGCAGGATCGATTTCACCGACGAGTTCCCCTTCCCTGAGGACCAGCACCCGGTCCGCGATCTGCACCAGTTCGGGGGTTTCGGAGGTGATGTAGAGGATGGTCATGCCTTCACTGGCAAGCCTGCTCAGCGTCCGGTACAGGTCCAGTTTGGCTGAGACGTCAATTCCGGTGGTGGGTTCATCCAGCAGAAGCACTTTTGGTTTCAGGCTCAGGTAGCGGGCCAGCAAGAGTTTCTGCTGGTTTCCGCCTGAGAGTTTTTCCACTGCGGTTCCCAGGGTGGAGAGTTTGATGTTCAGGTGGGTGACGGTGTTTTTCACCTGTCGGGCCACCTCGGGGAAATTGAGGAGCCCCAGGCGGGTGTGTTTGTCCAGCACCCCGATGGCGATGTTCTCTGCCACAGTCATGCGGGTGAAAAGGCCTTCTGAGACGCGGTCTTCTGGCACATAGACCATGCCTGCCCGAACCCCGTCTCTGGGGCTGTGGAGATCCAGCAATTGTCCGTCCAGAAACACCTTCCCTGCTTTCAGGGGCTGTACACCAGCAATGAGTCTGGCAAGCTCGGTGCGGCCCGAGCCCACCAGTCCCGCCAGGCCCACGATTTCCCCCTGCCTCAGGGACAGGGAGGTGGGCTTGATTTTTTTGCCGTCGGTCACCCCAAGCAGTTCCAGCACCACCGGACGGTGCGCGGGTGGTGGAGGGGCTTTCTGGAAGTCCTGCAGGGACTGCCCGAGCATCATCTGCACGAGTTTTTCCGCGTTGATGCCTGCCCTGCGGGGGTCCACCGGGGAACGGCTGGGATCTTCCGGTCCGCGCTGCAGGGTGCCGATCAGTACACCATTTCTAAGCACACTCACCCGGTCCGCCAGGGCGTACACCTCGGACATGCGGTGGGAGATGTAGACGATGCCAATCCCCTGCTGGCGCAGGATTTTGATGATCTCAAAGAGGCGCTGGCTTTCGGTTTCACTCAGGGCAGAAGTGGGTTCGTCCAGCACCAGCACACGCGGTTTGAAGGCGAGCGCACGGGCGATTTCCACCAGTTGACCTTCTGCACGGGAGAGGTTTCGCACCAGGGTTTCCGGTCCAAAAGTTGCCCCCACCTCCTGCAGGACCCTCAGGGTGGTTTTGCGCATCTCTGAGGCGTTGAGCAAACCCCACTGGGTTTTTTCTGCACCCAGGAAGATGTTCTCCTGCACGCTCATGTGCTGGGCGAGGTTCGGTTCCTGGTAGATCAGGTGGATGCCCAGGGCCCGGGCGGCACGGGGGTCTTTCATGCGCACCTGCTGCCCATCGATGAAAATCTGGCCTTCAGAGGGCTGGTAGGCCCCGACCAGCACTTTCATCAGGGTGGATTTCCCTGCGCCGTTTTCCCCCATCAGGGCGAGCACCTCGCCGGGGTACAGCACCAGGTTCACCTGATGGAGGGCCTGCACGCCAGGGAAGTGTTTGCTGATGGCTCGCATTTCAAGAAGAGGAGGCTGGACCTTGGTCATGGGGTTCTGCCCCATTATGGCAGAACTGCAGCAACCTGCAGCAACAGAAAAAAGGAGGTGTAAGGAATGTGCTTTGCCTCCTATTGTACCCTGAGGACATGATTTCAGAAGCGCTTCCAGTCTTGCAGAAGAAGAAAAAACCACCAGTGGCGTGCTCGATACAACCTCATGCCAGCTGATGGGGCAGCTGGTTTTGCTGGAGTTCGATTTCCGGAATGGGGCGTCGCTCCAGAAGTGTTTGATCGATTTCCCTATAAACAATCAGTCTGGTGGAAGCTTTTCCGTGCAGAAATTTCAGCCATTGCAAGGAGGTTTCTGCAAATTGCAAGGTGACTTTGCAGTCAAAACTTGCAAAAAGGTTCTGCAAACTTGCTGCAAGGAGATTGACCTGTGGCCATTCATCCTGTAAAGTCCAGATCAGGACCGCAACAACTTCAAACACAAGCCGTGCAAAAGACCTGCACACCTTGCCGGGTGTGAACGGTTCGTTGTGCGGTCCCCAGGAGAGGAAAAAACCATGAACATCAAACGTCTGTCTGCCCTGTCTGTTCTCATGACCGCCACTGTTGCTTTCGCTGCCGACCAGCCCATCATTGGCCTGATCACCAAAACCGAAACCAACCCCTTCTTTGTGAAGATGAAAGAAGGTGCACAGAAAGCGGCAACCGCCAAAGGTGCCAAACTCCTCACCGGCGCTGGCAAAGCCGACGGGGACAACGCCGGACAGGTGACCGCACTCGAAAACATGGTGGCTGCTGGAGCCAAAGCCATCCTGATCACCCCCAACAACGCCCAGGCCATCATCCCCGCCATTGAGAAAGCCCGCAAGCAGGGCGTGATGGTGATTGCGCTCGACAGCCCCACCGATCCCCAGAGTGCCGTGGACGCCCTGTTCGCCACCAACAACTACAAAGCCGGACAGCTGATCGGCAAGTACGCCAAGGCCGCTTTTGGCAAGAAACCCGTGAAAATCGCCACCCTGGACCTGTTCCCCGGTCACCCCGTGGGCATTGACCGCCACAATGGCTTCCTGAATGGCTTCGGCATTTCCAGCGACAAGGACGCCCGCGTGGTCTGCATGCAGGACTCCTACGGGGACCAGGCCAAAGGCCAGACCGCCATGGAAAACTGCCTGCAGAAAGACCCTGAAATCAACCTGGTCTACACCATCAACGAACCCGCAGCTGCAGGTGCCTATCAGGCCCTCAAAGCCATTGGCCGCGAGAAAGACGTGATGATTGTCTCTGTCGACGGGGGTTGCACCGGTGTGAAAAACGTGGCTGCAGGCATGATTGCCGCCACCTCCCAGCAGTACCCCCTGAAGATGGCTTCTCTGGGTGTGGAAGCCGGAGTAAAATACATCAAGACCGGCAAAAAAGTCTCAGGCTACACCGACACGGGCGTCACCCTCATCACCGACAAGAAGATGAAAGGTGTGACCAGCAAGGACACCAAATTCGGCCTCGACAACTGCTGGGGCGTCAAGTAAGCCTCGGTCCACAGGACAGACGTTATCGTCAGGAAAAGAGGCTCAGGTGAAACCGCTTTTGACTGACAACCAAGCCCACCAACACAGGGGAGAGGGTCACAGACCTTCTCCCTGGAAAGGCCTTTCACCATGACCGTACAGAACCCCGCCAATGCCCGGACCCGCGAGGCCAATTCGCTCCTCAAGCGCCTGAACAGCACCAACCTGCTCGGGCCCATCATCGCCCTGATTCTCGCCAGTGCTTTTTTTGCCACCCAGTCCGAACGTTTTCTGACCGGTCAGAACTTCTCCCTGATCCTGCAACAGGTGATGGTGGTCGGGGTGATGGCCATTGGCCAGACGTTGATCATCCTCACTGCAGGGATTGACCTGTCGTGCGGGATGGTGATGGTGCTCGGCACCATGGTGATGACCAAGCTCGCCGTGGAATCCGGCATGAATCCTTTTGTTGCCATTCTGGCAGGCACCCTGGTCTCCACCGCTGTGGGATTTTTAAACGGCCTGCTGGTCACAAAAATCAAACTGCCTCCTTTTATCGTTACGCTGGGCACCTACAACATTGCTTTCGCCATCACCCAGATTTACTCCAACGCCCAGACCCAGACCGGTCTGCCTGAAGCCCTCACCTTTTTCGGGAACACCTTTCACATCGGGAACACCGCCATCACCTACGGCACTGTGCTGATGCTCCTGATGTACGTTTTGATCTGGGTGTTTCTGACCCGCACCGCACCGGGCCGCCACATTTACGCGGTGGGCAACAACCCTGAAGCAGCAAGGCTCACCGGCATTCCCACCAACAAGGTGCTCCTGTTTGTGTACACCTTCGCTGGATTCATTTACAGCATTGCTGGCCTGTTGCTCGTTGCCCGCACCGGAGTGGGCGACCCCAACGCCGGAGCCACCGACAACCTGGACACCATCACCGCAGTGGTGCTGGGCGGAACGAGCCTCTTTGGTGGGCGCGGCCTGATTTACGGCACCCTGCTTGGTGCTCTGATCGTGGGTGTATTCCGCAACGGCCTCACCCTGACGGGGGTGCCCTCGGTGTACCAGATCCTGATCACTGGCATCCTGGTGATTCTGGCGGTGGCTGCAGACCAGCTCACCCGCAAGAAGGCCTGAGGTGCTGAGAGGCATCGACCCCCTGCTCTCGCCAGAGCTTCTCAAGATCCTCTGCGAGATGGGGCACGGAGATGAACTGTATGTGGTGGATGCGAACTTTACCGCATCCACCCTCGCCAGAGGCCGCCCGATTGTGCGTCTGGACGGGATTTCCCTGCAGAGGGCCTGTGAAGCCATCCTGTCGGTGTTTCCCCTTGATCCCGCAGAGCGACCTGTGGGCTACATGAAGGTGTGCAACACGCCAGAAGGCCACCTGAACGGGGCGCAGCAGGATGTGCTGAACGTGCTTGCCAGACTGGACATCCAGCCAGAGCACTGTGAACCCACCGAGCGTTTCGCGTTTTATGAGCGCACCCAGCGTGCCTACGCTTTTGTGGTGACCGGGGAACTGCGCACCTATGCCAACTTCTGCTTCAAAAAAGCCGTGGTGAGCTTCCCTGCCCAGCCTGAGCGTGAACAGGCACCCGTCTGAGGTGTTCTGGAGGGCCTGGAGACCTGCGGGGCAACGCCTGAAAACAGGATTGCTTATGCAATTCCTTGCATAATAGACCAGATCTATAACAATGCGTCCACAGAATACTGCTCTGAATAGGGCCTGAATGTCAGGCTGCATTTCGGAGCAGTGAATTTTTATGAAGAATTTTGAATTTTTATGCTTGACAGTTCTGCCTCAACAGACTATGCTCAGGTCACACCCTTCAAAACCACCCTGAACAGTCCCCGTCCAGCGGCCTGCCTCCCTGTCCTTTGTCTGGAACAGGTCAACCCTGCAGGTCTGTGGTCTCTTATTGAACATGGTGGCTGGTGCAAGAAAGGAACCCCTGATGACCCCCAGAACCCTGAAGTCCTGTCTGCTGCTTTCCCTGGGCTTAACCCTCAGTGCCTGCTCCTCGGTGACCGTCCCCCCACCGGGAGGCTTTCAACCCCCCTCCGCCCGCTACAAAGAACAGTGGCGACCCCAGTTGCACTACACCCCGGCGCGCAACTGGATGAACGACCCCAACGGCATGGTCTACCACGACGGCGAATATCACCTGTTCTACCAGTACAATCCTTTTGGCATCAAATGGGGACACATGAGCTGGGGACATGCGGTGTCCAGGGACCTCGTTCACTGGGAAGAGCTGCCTGTCGCCATTCCTGAAGCTGAAGACATCGCCATCTTTTCGGGTTCAGTGGTGGTGGACAAGAACAACACCAGCGGCTTTGGCACCACCACCAGCCCTCCACTGGTGGCCCTTTTCACCGGAGCAAGGCATTCGGATGGCAACCAGTCCCAGTACCTGGCCTACTCGCTCGACAGGGGACGCACCTGGACGAGGTACGGCACGGCTCCGGTGCTGGACATCGGCAGCAAAGAGTCCCGCGACCCCAAAGTCTTCTGGCATGCTCCCACCAGCAAATGGATCATGGTCTTTGCCCGGGCAACCGACCACAAAGTGGCTTTTTACGGCTCCACCAACCTCAAAAACTGGACGTACCTCAGTGACTTTGGCCCCCTGGGGGCAGGCACAGGCCCGGGTGACCTCTGGGAGGTCCCGGACCTGATTCAACTTCCGGTGGACGGCAACACCGCAAACCAGAAGTGGGTGATGCTGCTGAGCATCAACGGAGGCACCCTGTGGGGTGGATCGGGGATGCAGTACTACACAGGGTCTTTCAACGGGACCACCTTCACCCCTGATCCCCTGCCAGCGGTCAACGAACCCACCGGAACCCTCTACGCAGACTTTGAAGGCAGCACTTACGGTTCCTGGACCGTCACAGGAACAGCCTTTGGTTCAGGCCCAGCCAGGGGAACCCTCGCAAACCAGCAAACGGTTACCGGCTACAGGGGCACGGGTCTGGTCAACTCCTACCTGGGAGGGGATGTGAGCACCGGAACCCTCACCAGTCCAGACTTTGTGATCACCAAGCCCTACATCAGCTTTCTGATCGGTGGAGGAGACCACCCCGGTGAAACCGCCCTGAACCTGATCGTGGACGGCAAAGTGGTGCGCAGTGCCACTGGCCGCAACGAAGAGCAACTTCGCTGGAGTGCTTTTGATGTCACGGCCCTGCAGGGCAAGACGGCCAGACTTCAGGTCAAAGACAGCCATACCGGGCAGTGGGGCCACATCAACGTGGACCAGATCCTGCAAAGCGACAATGCCTTCACTGAGCAGGACAACAGGGTGTTGTGGGCGGATTTCGGGCGGGACTTCTACGCCGCGTCCACCTTCGACAACCACCCCACCGGAGACAAAGTGTGGATTGGCTGGATGAGCAACTGGCAGTACGCCAACAATGTCCCCACCTATCCCTGGCGCAGTGCCATGTCTCTTGTGCGCAAACTCTCTCTGAAATCCACCCCAGAAGGGGTGCGTCTGGCCCAGGAACCTGTGGCTGCGCTGGGCACCAAAAGGGCTGCCACGGTGAGATTCAGCAACCTTCCCCTCTCCCAGGTCCGGCAGGGCCTGATCAATGCCGGGGTCAGGGGCAAAACCCTGGATGTGGTGCTGGAAGTGGACACCTCCGGCACGGGCAGTGTGGGCCTCAAATTCCACCAGGGAGGTCCAGAAGAAACCGTTTTGCAGTACAACCCCATCACCCAGAAGCTGTCTCTGGACCGCATCCGCTCGGGGGATTCCAGTTTCGATGCTGGCCTGTCGGAAGTGCATGTGGCGACGTTGCGCAACACCGGAACCCTGAAACTCCGGGTGGTGCTGGACACCTCCTCCATCGAGGTTTTCGCGCAGGACGGAAAACTGGTCTTCACGGACATCCTGCTTTCCAGCCCTGGCAGCGATGGCATGGAGATTTACAGCAGCAGTGGTGATCCCCTGGTCAAGACTTTTGAAGTGCACGAACTCAAATCCATCTGGAACCCCTGATGCCTTTACAAGAGAGGAAAACCATGTTCCATTTTCACAAGACCCTCCTGGCCTTTGCCGCACTTTCCCTGATGTCCTGCGCCCAGTTGATTCCTCCCCAGACCCTGCAGGAAAACCCCCTCGGGATTGACAACGCGGCCATCCAGATGGGCAATGGAGGCACCATCGATTACACCGCTCCAGCCTTTGGAGATTTTGTCCCACAGGGGGCCGCGCCAGATGAGGTGGAGGTGTCCATCGTGATCAGCAAAATCACCGTGAACGCCTCCTGCCTGACTTTGCCAGACACCTTCACCGTGACCCTGAAAGACATGCGGGTCAAGGTGTGGGACCGCCAGGACACCTTTGCCCTGAAGGCCACCGAACGGGGCACCACCGAGAATCCCATCACGGGCACCGTCTCTGCTCGGGTGCTGCGTCCAGAGCTTGCAGTCTACGCTTACAGGCTTCCTGCCCCGAAAACCATCCGGCTGGTTTTTGACCGTCAGCTTTACAACCTGGTGACTTCAGGAGGGGACAACCTGGCCCGCCTGACTGGCGTGATGGAGGTCTCGGATGCAAAACTGCTGGGCTGCCGGGTGGGGGCACTGGTGGACAGCAACTCCGTCACCCTGCGGAAATTCAACTGAAAGAAGAAGCACAAACAGCCCCACACCACCCCAGATCAGGCCCCTTTGTGGGGTCTGGTCGAGTGCTGTCCTTTGGAAGGGAGAGTTGAAAATCATGCAAAAAATTGCATAAAAGTTCAATCTTGGATCTGAACTTGGTATAAATAAAATAAAAATCTGCGAACTGAAAAGAAAACAACACAACCAGCTGTTTGCATTAAAATTCGAGAATCTTGCATGGTCTGGTTGACAAGCTGCGACCCTCTGCATAAGCTCAGATCAGGCCACCACAGCCCAACCTTCCAGAAACCTCAGGGCACTTCTGACACATGCAACTTCTGCGTGTGAAGCTGCTGTTCTGCTGGATTTCTGGCCCTGAAAGGACACCCCATGCAAAGCACGCGAACCTTGCTCCTCACCCTTGGCCTCTCTGCCGCCCTGTTCAGTTGTGCCACCACCAGTGTCACCCCACCCCCTGGTTTTCCCCTCCCCAGGGCCACCTATGACGAACAGTGGCGTCCACAGGTGCACTTCACCCCACAGCGCAACTGGATGAACGACCCCAACGGTCTGGTTTACCTGGATGGGGAGTACCACCTGTTTTACCAGCACAACCCTTTTGGCAACACCTGGGGACACATGAGCTGGGGGCATGCGGTCTCAAAAGACCTCGTGCACTGGGAAGAACTCCCGGTGGCCATTCCAGAAGCTGAGGACATCGCCATTTTTTCAGGTGCTGCAGTGTATGACAAAAACAACACCTCTGGACTGGGCACGGCAGCAAACCCTCCACTGGTGGCGATTTTCACCGGGTGGAACAAGAGCACGAACAACCAGTCCCAGTACATTGCCTCATCCACCGACAAGGGGCGCACCTGGACCAGGTACGGCACGGCTCCCGTGCTGGACATTGGCAGCACCGAATCCCGCGATCCCAAGGTGTTCTGGCATGAACCCGGCAAGCAGTGGATCATGGTCTTTGCCAAGGCCAAAGAACACAAAGTGGCGATCTACGGCTCAAAGGATCTGAAAAACTGGAACCACCTGAGTGACTTCGGTCCTTATGGCAGTGAGGGGGATGTGTGGGAGGTCCCGGACCTGATTCAACTCCCGGTGGATGGGGACCCCACAAAGAAAAAATGGGTGATGATCGTCAGCGTGAATGGCGGCTCCCTGTATGGTGGGTCAGGCATCCAGTACTTCCCCGGTGAATTCAATGGCACCACCTTCACCCCTGATCCCCTCCCTGTGGTCTCAGAGCCTACAGGAGTGGTTTTCGCAGATTTTGAGGGTCCCACGTACGGGGACTGGGTGGCCACTGGTGACGCTTTTGGCACTGGACCTGCACAGGGTGCCCTCCCTGGACAGAGTCCTGTCACGGGATTCAAAGGCAAGGGTCTGGTGAACACCTTCCTGAATTTCGACCAGGGCACCGGAACCCTCACCAGTCCAGAATTTTTGATCAACAAGCCCTTCATCACCTTCCTGATGGGCGGTGGAAACCATCCTGGTGAAACCGCAATGAACCTCCTGGTGGATGGCAAAGTGGTGCGCAGTGCCACTGGACAGGACTCTGAAGCCCTCAGGGCAAAGTTCTTCGATGTGGCAGACCTGAAAGGCAAGAAAGCCAAATTGCAGATTCTGGACACCCACACCGGAGGCTGGGGTCACATCAACGTGGACCACATCATGTTCACGGATGCGGTGGTCAATGAGATGGAATTCAAAACCTTGTGGGCTGATTTTGGCAAGGACTTCTACGCTGGAGTGACTTACGACAACCTGCCGACCGATGAAAAGATCTGGATTGGCTGGATGAGCAACTGGCAATATGCGGGTGCCCTGCCCACCTACCCCTGGCGGAACGCCCAGTCCATTCCCAGAAAGCTCTCCCTGAAAACCACCCCGGAAGGCTTGCGTCTGGCCCAGGAACCCATTCAGGCCCTCAAAACCCAACGTGGGGTGAATTTCAGTGCAGGCAACCTGCCGGTTTCCCAGGTCAATGAACGCCTGAAAGCTGCAGGCGTCAGGGGCAAGACCCTGGAGGTGCTGCTGGAAATCGATGCAAAGGATGCAGAAGCCCTGGGCCTGAAGCTTCACAAATCCAGCGCTGAACAGACGGTGATCACCTACAACCGGGCAGCAGAGCGCATTTCTGTGGACCGCACGCAGGCAGGGGAGGGGAGTTTCTCAAATGGCTTCCCGGAAGTGCACGCTGCACCCCTGAAAAACGTGGGCGACACCCTCACCTTGCACGTCATTCTGGACACCTCCTCCATTGAGGTCTTTGCCGAAGATGGGCGGGTGGTGTTCAGCGATCTGACCCTCTCCAGCCCGAGCAGCGATGGCATTGAGCTTTTCAGCACCGGAGGAGATCCGGTGGTGCGCAAGCTGGAGGTGTTCGAGCTGAAATCCATCTGGAAGAAGTGAGCATGAACCTCTGGGCCTTTCCCTGCAAACTGCTGGTTTGTGGGGATTTTGTGTCCAGAGGCAAACCTCAGGGTCAGATGTTGGAAGGAGTGGGTCGTGAATGGGAGGTCCTGCAAAACCAGCGTCTGGCATCAAGGTTTCATGCATTGATGCAAAAAATTGCATAAATTATACTCAGATTAAAAAGAAAAAGTCAGTCCAGAACGGTAAAAAGCCTCATGAAAGTCTTGACATGTTTTGCATAACTCGGTATGATGAAACCACTTCAAAAGGAGCAAAGCATCCATGACCAAGCGGGCCACCCTGGCTGACATCGCCAGAAAAGTGGGGGTCTCAGAGTCCACGGTCTCCAGAGCCCTTGCCGGAAGCGATCTCATCTCAGACGACACCAAAATCAGAATTTCCCGGGTGGCAGAACAGCTGGGATACCAGTTGCCCGCACTGGCCAGGGCGATCAGAGGGTCCAGGACCCAGGTGGTCCTTCACCTCACCGAAAGCCCCACGCTGGACTTTCATGCAAGACTTGCACAGGGCCTGCATGAGGCCTCCCTGCGAAACAACCACCTGCTCGTTACCCACCAGTCGTTTCTGGACCACTTCACCGAAGAGCAGTACCTGCAGATCCTTGCCCCTCTGGCCCCTGCTGGTGTGGTGGTGACCCCCACTTCCAGCAACCTGCCCCTGCTTCGTGCCATCGCTGAAAAGTACCCCCTGATCACCCTGGACCGGGATGTGGAAGTGGGCCTGCATGCGGTCCTGCTCGACAACAAGCAGGCCATGCGGCAGGGCATCGAACACCTCGTGGAACTCGGACACACCCGCATTGCCCTGCTGGTCGGCAAGGACCCCATGACCGTGGGTTTTGAGCGCCGCCAGGGCTACCTGGATTCCCTGCGTGCCCTGCATGTGCCCATTGACCCCTCCCTGATGGTGCGTGAAGACTTCACCGAGGCCGGAGGATACCGCGCTGCCAGAGACCTGCTGGACCACCGAACGGAACACCACTTCACCGCCATGATGGCCACCAACGGAGACATGACCATCGGCATGCTGCGGGCCATCCGGGACGTGGGCCTGAAAGTCCCCCAGGACCTCTCGGTGATCGGGTTTGACGATTCCCGCTACCACACCCTGATGGACCCGCCCCTCACGGTGATCACCCAGCCAGCATTCGAGATGGGGGAGTACGCGGCAAACCTGCTCTTTGAGCACCTGGAGCACCCCACCGAGACCTCCTCACGGGTGAGGCGCATGCCTGCTTCATTGCTTCTTCGCCGCTCCACCACTTTCCTCAGATAATCCTGCCCCATGTTTTCACCCCTGATCGAGAAAGATCAGGAGGCTTCACACACCCGAAAACCCCCTGAATTCAGCCCTCACGTTCAAAGGAGAGAGACATGAACAAGAAGATCCTGACCGCCCTGCTCGTTTTGACTGTACCCGTAAGCGCTTACGCAGATCCGATCACCATCAACATGTGGCGACATGAAACCGGTGACGATGAAGTGAACGCCAACCGGGCCGCCATTGAGCGGTTCAACAAAAGCCAGGACAGGTACCGGGTGGTGTACGAGAGCCTGCCCAAAGGCTCCTACACCCAGGCGATCACTGCAGCCGCCCTCGCAGGCACCCTGCCCTGCATCTTTGACATGGACCAGCCCACCGTGCCCAACTTCGCATGGTCAGGCTACATCCGGCCCCTGGACACCCACCTGGACGCAAAACTGCGGAAAACCATCAATGCAGGGGGGAAAGGCGAATTCAAAGGGAAACTCTACTCGGTCGGGCAATTCGATGTGGCCCTCGGGATTTTCGCCCGCAAATCTGCACTGACCAGAGCAGGCATTCGCATCCCCACGGTCAGCAAGCCCTGGACCCTGGAAGAATTCAACGGTGTGCTCGCCACCCTCAAGGCTTCAGGGGACTGGGAGTACCCCATCGAGATTCACAACGGTTACGATGGCGAATGGTGGACTTACGCCTTCAGCCCCTGGTTGCAATCCTTTGGAGGCGACCTCCTGAACCCGAAAGACCTCACCCAGGCCGATGGTTACCTGAATGGTCCTGCCGCCGTCAAATTCGGGCAGTGGTTCCAGGGCCTGTTCACGAAAGGGTACGCCAACAAGAAACCCGCAGACGATCAGGCTTTCCTGCTCGGACGGGTGCCCCTCGATTACACCGGAAGCTGGGCGTATGGCGATTTCTCGAAAAAGTGGGGCAGTGACCTGCTGGTGCTCCCCCCACCGAACTTCGGCAAGGGACCGAAAATCGGGGCGGCCTCCTGGCAGTGGGGGATTTCGAGCAGTTGCAAGAACCCTGAAGGGGCTGCAGCCTACATCAACTTCATGATGTCCCCGAAAGAAGTCGCCACCATGAGCGACAAAACCAGCCTGATTCCCACCACCACCGGGGCTGCCCCCCTCACCAGGGATTACCACAGCAAGGGCAAAGCCCGCTTCTATTACGAGTTCAGCAAACGCTTTGCGGTCAGCCGCCCACCCACCCCTGGTTATCCCTTCGTGACCAGCACCTTCGAGAAGACGCTGCGGGCCATCGTGCAGGGCGCGAACGTGCAGGACACCCTCGATGATGCCGTGGACCTGATCGAACGCAACATCAAAGACAACAAAGGGTACGGCCTGAAGTGAACGTCCGGTCCGGGCCAGAGGCGAGCCTCCTGACCCGTGAATCCAGGCCATGAAAGGTCAGATCGATCAATCAGGGCGGGTGAGGGCACACCTCACCCTGCCCATCCAGGAGGGAACATGTCCAACCCCACTTTTGAGAGGCGCACTCTGGGCCGCCCCGCACAACACAAGAACGAACAGCAGGACCTGAAGAGCGCCGTGTGGATGACCCTCCCGGCCTTTCTGGGCCTGCTGTTTTTCATCGTGCTGCCCTTTTTGCTGGCGGTGGTGTTCAGTTTTTCCAACCAGCGCCTGATGTCCCCCAACCCCACCGAATTTGTCGGTCTGCGCAACTATGACCGCCTGCTCAGCGTTCGGATGATCCCCATTCCTGCCGAAAAAGACAGTGCAGGACAAATCATGCTGGATGAGAACGGCCAGCCAACTTACCCCAGAACCCGCACCATCCTCCGAGCAAAACCCGCCTTGGAGGAATTCAAGGAACTGCAGACCTTCAACCTGTTCGGGGGTCGGTATGCGCTGATCGCCAAGGACGCCCTCTTCTGGATGGGGATGCTCAACATCCTCAAGTTCACCCTGATGGTGGTCCCCCTGCAGTGCGGTGTTGCCCTGCTGCTGGCCGTGCTGATCAACCAGAAACTGCCCGGCATGACCTTCTTTCGCACCGTCTTTTTCAGTCCGGTGGTCACCTCCATGGTGGTGATCTCCATTGTGTGGACGTTCCTGTACGACCGTCAGGTGGGGCTCATCAACCAGATCCTCTCCACCGTCACCTTTGGGCACTTCACCCCCATCGACTGGCTCGGAGACCCTCAGGTGGCCCTGCTCTCCATCGTGATCATGTCCGCATGGCAGGGGATGGGATTTCAGATGGTGATCTTCCTGGCGGGACTGCAAAGCATCTCCGAGGAACTCTATGAAGCGGCGGAACTCGACGGAGCAAGCACCCTGCAGAAGTTTCTCTTCATCACCTGGCCTGGGCTCAGGAACACCACCCGTTTCGTGCTGACCACCACCACCATCGGAGCCCTCGGACTCTTCACCCAGGTGGACGTGATGACCCAGGGGGGACCCAACAACTCCACCCTCACGGTGATGATGCACGCGGTGCGCTCCGGGTACCAGGAGCAGGACATCGCCTACGGTTCAACCATTTCGGTGGTGCTGTTCGTGATGGTGCTCGGGATTGCCCTGGTCCAGCGCCGCCTCAGCATGGGAGGACAGAAATGGGCCTGACCGCCAGCACCACAAACCACACCTCCAGAAAGACCAGCAAGACAGTGGGCGCACTCCTGACCTACCTTGTGCTGCTGTTCTTCTCTTTCCTGTTTGTTTTTCCGGTGCTCTTCATGGTGGTGTCCAGCTTCAAGGACACCCCGGGCATCTTCTCGGACCTTCGCTCCCTGAGGGCTTTTCTGCCCGTCGGGAACGTGAGCCTGGAGAACTTCCAGTACATTTTCGAGCGGGGCAACATCCTGCTGTACTTCAAGAACTCCTTGATCGTCTCGGGGGTCACGGTGGTGCTGTCCGTGCTGGTCAACAGCATGGCCGCCTTCGCACTCGCCCGGTTGCGCTGGAAGGGGAGAGGGGTGCTGCTGGGCTTCGTGATCTCCCTGATGATCGTTCCCTTCGAGGCCATCGCCATTCCGCTGCTTTTGCTGGTCAGCAAATTTCCAGCCTTGCAGATCGGTCCGGACGGCATCCACCTCACTGGAACCTGGCTGAACTCCTACACCGTGCAGATCGTGCCCTTCATTGGCAGTGCCTTCAACATCTTCCTGTTCTACCAGTTCTTCCTGGACATCCCCCGTGAACTGGACGAGGCTGCCTCCATCGATGGGGCCACACCCTGGCAGATCTACTGGAAGATCGTGATGCCCATTGCCCGCCCGGTGATCGCCACCTGCGCCATTCTGGGGTTCCTGGGGATGTGGAACCAGTACCTGTGGCCGATCATGACCGTGCAGGGGGCCAGTGCCCGGCCTCTGCAGCCCGGCATTCAGGAGTTCTTCGGACGCACCACCCAGTGGGGACAGGTGCTGGCCTACACCTCACTCATCACCCTGCCGATGTTGCTGGTCTTCCTCACCTTCCAGAAATGGTTCGTGAAGAGCGTGGCCACCAACGGACTGAAAGGATAACCCGTGACCCAGTCTGCTTTCACCCCTGAGGACACCTTCAAGATCCGGTCCCGTTTCCGGGGGGACCGCTTCCGGCCCCACTACCACTTCATGCCCCCACACAACTGGATGAACGACCCCAACGGCGTTGCTTTCGTGAACGGTGAATACCACGTGTTCTACCAGCACAACCCCATGGAACCCACCTGGGGCAACATGAGCTGGGGCCACGCCCGCAGCCGGGACTTGCTGCACTGGGAAGACCTGCCGCACGCCCTGCTCCCCACCCCAGGCAGTGCTGACGAGGACGGCTGTTTCTCGGGTACCCTCTTCAGCGAACAGGGAACACACACCCTGTATTACACCGGATACCACTTTGACCGCCAGACCCAGTGCAGCGCCAGCAGCACCGACATGGTGCACTTCGAGAAACACCCCTCAAACCCCATCATCTCCCACGCCCCGGAGGGGGTTGGACCCAATGACTTCCGTGACCCGTGGGTGTTCGAGCACCAGGGGCTCATTTACATGCTGGTCGGGGCTTCCATTGATTCGGAACTCGGGGCGGCCCTGCTGTACGCCAGACAGCCGGACCAGAGCTGGCTGCACCTCGGAGAACTTTTTCGTGCCCCCAACCGCAAATACGGCTCGATGTGGGAGTGCCCGAACTTCTTCAGGATCGGCGACAAATGGGTGCTGATCGTGTCCATCTGGCCCAAGCTGAAGGTGCACTGTTTTGTGGGGACCTTCCAGGATGGCCGCTTCCACCCGGAGTGGGACGATGACCTGGATGCAGATGCCAGCAGTTACGCCCACCTCAGCTGCAAAGACGACCGGGGTCGCTACATCAACTGGGGCTGGATTGATGAGCAACGGGACCGGGACCTGATGCAGGCCGCCGGATGGGCTGGAGTGCTCAGCCTCCCACGGGTGCTCAACCTGGATGAACACGGTCACCTGAGCCTTGAACCTGCACCAGAATTGCAAAAGCTCAGGCAAAACCTGCGCATGGATGCTGGAACCCTTGCCCCTGCCGCACACACAGAACGGCCTGCTTTCAAGGCCACCCACTCCGAAATCCAGGCCCGATTCGAACTGCGCGACCAGAAACCAGTGGGCCTGTGCCTGCTGACCGCACCGGATGGCAGCGAAGAGACCCGCCTGACCTACGACCCGCTGGCCCGCAAGTTGCTGCTGGACCGCTCAAAATGCTCCCTGAACCCCAAGACCTCCCGGCAAAACCAGTCGGTGCCCCTCTACCTGAAACCCGGTGAAACGCTGGATTTGCGGGTCTTCATTGATGGCAGTGTGGTGGAGGTGTACGCGAATGGCCGCGTTTGCCTCACCAGTCGCATTTATCCCACCCTGGAATCCAGCGTGTACAGCAAGGTTCATGCCCAGGGGGAAACCACCTATGAGCTGCAGGTGTGGGACATGCACAGCATCTGGGAGTGAACGCCTCACGCCCTCACAGCAGTTTCTTTCCCTCTGCCAGTCGCGCAAGGATCTCATCCATGCGCTTCTGGCGGGTTTCAGGTTTGCGGGCCGTTTGCAGGCGGTGGTAGATGGCAAACAGGTTGCTGCGGTTCAGGGTTTCATAGGTCTGCTGCGCCTGAGGGTTTTTTGCGAGCGCATGGAGAAAATCCTCCGGGATCTCCATCTGTGCGGGTCCAGCATACGCCTGCGCCCAGCGGCCATCCTGACGGGCGGCCTCCACATGCACCAGACCGGAAGGCTGCATTTTTCCTTCTGCAATCAGGCGCTCTGCAATCTCACAGTTGCGCCGGGACCAGTTGGATTTCGGTCTGCGTGGCGTGATGCGCTGCAGAAAGGACACCTCATCCAGCGATTTGCGCTGCCCGTCAATCCAGCCCCAGGCGAGGACCACTTCCACCACATCCTCCCAGGTGACACTCGGGATGCCCGTGCCTTTCCTGTGCATTTTCACCCACAGTTCCGTGTGGGTGTCATGGTTTTGACTGAGCCAGTGATCGAGCAGTTCAGGGGTTTCAAATGAAAGTGGGGTCATGTTCAGGTGTCCTGTGATGGTGTGAAATGGGGGCTCAACAAGCCGTGACAACACAATGAAGGGGAGATCCCTTCCCCAATCCTTCACTGACATGATCGTGCATTTGATGTGCTTTTTCCACAGGGGACCGAGAACGACATCACCAGATCGTGTTTTGCGTTCGCCCAGTGGCCTGCTCGATGGTTTCCCTCAGGCGGCCCATCAAGAGGGCCCGCAGGGTGATGCGTTCCTGATGCAGGAGTTTCCCCAGTTTTTCTTCCACCTGCACTTCAAACCGGTCCATCTGGGGCAGCAGCTCAAGGTAGAGTTGCATGTGAACCTGCTCGGTGCCCTGCCTGTTCAACATACCTGCAGGGACATGTGGCTGCACCTGAAAGAGCTGCACCTGCATGTGTAAAAAAGACAGTCGCTCAGGGGTGATGCTGCGTCCCCGTCCCATCACCCCACCTCCGGTGAAGTGTCTCCACCTGGCATCTGATAGGTGCTGGCCACCCACTGCTGGTGTTCCTGTTGCAAATCCAGCAGCAGCTTCATGCAGACGCCCCAGCAGCGTTCAATCTTCAATGCCAGGGCAGCCGTGAGAGGTTCGGTGCCATCCAGCACCTGCCTGAGGTGTTCTTCGGGGCACGCCAGGGTTTCAGAGAGTTGAGATAAGGTTTGTTGTCTTGCCTGCAATTCCAGGGTCAAATACTGACCGATGGACACGGGAGCTCCGTGCCGACTGAACATTGGGTTTTTCATGTGGAACCTGGACTTTCCTGTCACGGGGCTTCGGGTGGACCCATGGGCCAGATGGCCCGTGGGGTGGAAGCATGCCTTGGGAGTCAGAGAAAGAACAGGGTTCGTTTCAATGTTCTGGAAAGGAAGACACCTGGTTCCATTTTACACCTTTCAGAGGAGGGGAAGGGGCAGACGTGGTAAGAACGAAAAATAATTAATTCACAATCGTGTGTTCTATATCCACTGATTCACATTCAGGTTCCTGCCAGAGACCATCCAGAAACAGAAGGTTCTTGTCGTCCCGCTGCCACCTCTCCTTGTGAAAGGGAATGATGCGTTCTTTCTGGTCCACGTCTCTTGGCACATCGTGACCGATCAGGAGCACCCCTGCATCTGGTCGTCCGGGTGCATCAGGTTCAGCCAGGTGAGCCGTTCGGCTTCCTCAAAGGACATCCCAGATACCAGAGCAGGGAAGGGCCATAAGAGGTCATCCTCTGGCACAGCACGGTGAAGACCAACAAGTCACCATGCTCTGGGGTGGACGTCCTGGAGGGCATCACCCTGCTGCAAGTCCAGCACCTGTTTGCCTCTCAGGTCTGCTGCGTTGCAACCGAGGTGTGCAACCAGGCGTTTTCATTCAAGTGGGTGATGATGTTGATTTGGTGGTCGAGCAGCAGGTCACCACTGTGCTCGACCAGGCTTTGCAGGTGGCCCATGGTTTGCTGGTGCATCTGAAAGGCAAAGGGTGAACTTGATGGCCTGGTGAAGCTTGAGTTCAGGGCACCAGACCCACATGGACCCTGAAAGCCACATCTTCACGGCATCAACATCAGGAAAACCCCTGCTTTGTGGTCTGCCACGTTCTCATCACCTCCAGGGTGTAAGCTGAAGACAGGTGTCTTACCTTTAAATTGAACGGACATTGGCATTGTTCCTTCACTGCTCTTTTAAGGCATGCTTCCATCCCTCTGGACATGAGGCCTCTGGGTTCACCCGAAGCCCCGTGACAGGAAGGACCAGAACGCCATGCACAATTCAGAACCCGAAAGGCACGGTGTCCCCGTGTCCATCGATCCGTGTTTGACCCGGAGAGCCCACCCCGGGAGCACCCCTCCCCTGACAGATGGTGATGCAGGAGTGGAGAAATGACCCCTTCCACCGCTGTTCATCGAAGGCTGCATAATGCCTTACCCTTCACACCGTCCTCTGGGGGTACACTGTCTTCATGCCCCCCATCCAGATCAAAGATGGACACCTGCCCGTCTTCCAGGTGCTCTCCAGGATGGGCATTTCACGCCCTGCACAGTTCTGGAAACAGTTGCTTGGCCACTTCGGGGATGCGCGCATTCCCCACACCCGCATGCAGTTTGAGATGGCCGATGGCCGCAAGAGCCGCATGGTCCCCGCCATCCGGCAAGAAGACCTGGGAAGCCTTCTGGAACGGGTGCGCGAGATGAGTGGGGAAGGGCAAACCGAGTGGTTCTACCTGCCTGCAGAGCGCTATGTGGTGGACCTGCTGACCGAGGCCTACGCAGACCAGCAACCAGAAAGTCCCTGCGTGGTGCAGGGGGTGAGGGTGGATGTGTATTTTCACAGGTGCAAAGTTGCCGTGATTTTCGCGGCGGCCAGAGAGGCACAGAGCCTGCACATCCAGAACCTCCAGCAAGATCGTGGCGTTCGGGTGGTGCACACCAACGTGTACCACAAGGATTTCCGGCTTGGCGCACTGGTCAGGGAGGTCCGCAGCATCATCGACCTGAAAACCTGACTGCCAGATCTGAACCCACTGGGGTCTTGGATTTCAGGTCAGAAACTATAAAATCATTTTTTCACAATTAAAATACAAATGCATTGATATCACAACCTGATCCCTCACACCAGAATCCCCTTTTTCATCTCAGTTCACCCTGAAACTGTGCTCTGAACCAGAGCACAGTTTCAAAACATTGGTCTGGAAGTGTGGCATTCATCCCCCTGCATGCAGCGTACAGGGGGATCTGTGGGTTGTGGAATTCAGTGGTCCCGGATGGAGAGCACCAGCCTGGCACCGAAAGCGGCGAACATGGTGCCTGCGGTGCGGTCAATCCACTTGACGGCTTTCTGGTAGGCCTGCTGGGGTGCGGGGAGGGAGAGCACCAGGGCGACCACGCTGAAGAAGGCCAGGGTTTCGAGCATGACCAGCATGAACATGCTGACTTTGAGGCCTGTGCCCATGCCCGGAGTGATGAAGGTGACGAAGATGCTGCTGAAGTAGATCACGGCCTTGACGTTGGCGAGGTTGGTGAGGAGCCCGCTTCGAAAGGCTGCAGCATTGCTGGATTTGAGGGGTTCGGTGGTGGATTCGCTGGAGGCCGTCTTTTTCAGGGAGCCTTTCCAGAGCAGGAACCCGAGGTACAGCAGGTACAGCCCTCCGGCGACTTTGAGGGCGGTTTGCAGCCACACCACTTCCTGGAAGAGCACCTGCAATCCGATCAGGGCGAGGCCTGCCCACAGGGCGTTGCCGAGGGTGATGCCGAGTGCGGCGTACAGTCCGGCTTTGCGGGTGTTGCTGACGGCGAGTCGGGCGACGAGCAGGCTGTCAGGTCCGGGGGTGAGCAGGGCCAGCAGGTGAACCATGAACAAGGTGATGAGGGTGGTCATGCTGAAGTGTATCCAATCTGTTCCTTGAAGGTGAAGGGGGTTGCCTAAGGGGGCGAGATTCTGGGTTCTGGGGGGATACAGAATCACCTGGGAGCTTCTGGAGGGGCCTTAAAATCGATTTTAGTGCACGAAGTGTTTTTTGTCGTCCTGCATGGTGTTGTTGGGTGGCCTGTCCAAAAAAGTCTGGTGGTTGGATCATCACCGCAAGAAAAACCAGAGAATTTTACGATAAGATTGTTTATCGTAGAGAAGACCGATCCACCAGAAGAAACGGACAGCACCCAACCCTCATGAGATCTCGGGAAAGCACTGCCTGATTTCTGGCAGCGCAACACCATCAATCTGGGCATCCGCTTCAGCTAAACTGGAGCAGTGCCCAGATTTCAAATCTCTTATGAAAACCGCAAAACCAGGGGCTTGCCAACGAAACCCACCAAAAAGGATACCGAGCCAACAGGCCCCTACACTCCTGAAAACATCCGCATCATCAATCGAATTGAAATGGTGTTGGAAAGGCATCACATGTACACCCCTGAGACCACCCTCAGAGGCATCCTGAGGTACTTCGATCAGAATGTTCTGGCTTACCTCTTTGAACAGCAAAAGAACACGTTCTGGTCCCGAACAAACCAGAAGAGAGGCGGAGTGTACATCAACATTGGACCTGAGTGGTATGGCTTTCTGGACTTCTTCCGGGAAAAAACCGGTCAGAACTTGCACCATCAAGCCGACCTCAGCGCCCTGACCGACTCCGATCAGGAACTGGCCCAAAAGATGACTGATCTGTCGGATGAATACTTCACCTGGCTCGAAGATTTCACTGCCAATGGCCTGCCTTGTACGGACTCTCGCTACCACACCACTGCTGTTTTCGCAGAGGACATCAATGAACTGGTGCTCAAACACCCGTACTGCTTTACACTGACCGGTTCATTTCCAGAAGCCTTTGCTTTCCTGGAGGGCATCAACTCTGACAGAGATCCTGACCATTTGCCCCACTGGGTCGAGCGGTGGTGGACGTTTGAACAGGGGCTCAGGGTCAGACCTCGCACGCTCGATGGCATCCGGGACTTTGCGGTACACCTGTATCAGACCCTTGGGGATCAGGGGGCGCTGGCCGAACTCTTGCACCTGTACCAGACGTTTGAACCCACCGATTGGGAGGGAAATCCTCTGTTGCCATGACTCCCATTCATCCAGGGCGTACGGGCATGGAATGGGGCCAATTGGACCCGATAGGGTCTCCTCTGTCCCGACCCGAGACTTGTTTCAACCCGAGCTTGAAGTCAGTAGGATTCTGGTATCCACAGGTTGAACTTGATGACTGCCGTGCCCTGGAATCTGGAATTTCTGGGATTCCAGAGAGGTTCTCAGCATCAAAACAGAATTTGTGAGTTAATATATTTTGAAATTGTTTTGTGAATATTTTATCTTTCTACGGTCAAGATGTCCTCCGCCGAGCTTCTGACCCTTTATGCCCTTATTTGCACTGAATAACGTAAGCGCTTTATGCAGGCGACACCCTCACAACCCTCTGTTTCATCTTCTGTTCCATTGAAATTCTCATTTCCACAACCAGATCCGAAAGAACTTCAGAGGGGATTAGGTGAATTCCCCGATTTTCATGCACAGCCAAAATGGTTATTGTGGACCATCTTCAAAAATTCAACGGGCGCACCGCCCACCCGCCAGATGGCAGCACTCCGCTGTGGTCTGGTGTTCCAGGAGGACTTTCATGAACCGAGTCACTTCCGCAGCTCTACTGGCCCTCACCCTGGCCCTGGCTTCCTGCAGCAGCAACACCCCGCAGGATGCTTCTATACCCATGCCTGACCAGAACAACACCGTCAGTGCTGCTCCCATTTATGGCAACAGTGAATCCGGTCAGTACATTGTGGTGTTCCGCAAGACGGCCACCGTGCAGGGCCAGAGCATCAGCAAACTCAGTGCAGGCCAGATGGTGCAGAGGCTGGGGCTGGACCGTCAGGGCGCGCAGATTCAGGCGGTGTACACCGAAGTTCTGGATGGGTTTGCAGCGAAACTCAGTGCCAGCAACATTCAGAAACTCGCCTCTGATCCACGGGTGGCCTACCTGCAGGCCGTGCAGACCTATTACGCCACCGACACCCAGAGCAACCCTCCATCCTGGGGTCTGGACCGCATCGACCAGAGGGACCTGCCCCTCAGCAACTCCTTCACCTACAGTTCAAATGGAACGGGTGTCACCGCGTACGTGCTGGACACCGGACTGAACACCACCCACACCAGCTTTGGAGGCCGGGCCTCCATCGGGTATGACGTCATCAATGACGGCCAGAACGGCAGGGACTGCCAGGGGCACGGGACGCACGTCGCGGGCACCATCGGCAGCAGCAGTTACGGGGTGGCCAAGAACGTGAAACTGGTGGGCGTGCGCGTGCTGGGCTGTGACGGCACCGGCAGCAACCAGGGGATCATTCAGGCGATCAACTGGGTGGCCCAGAACGCCCAGAAGCCCGCCGTGGTGAACATGAGCCTCGGGCCTCGCAGCAGAAGTGTCGATCAGGCGATGGATGACGCCATCAACAGTGCCATCGGCAAGGGCATCACCTTCGTGCTGGCCGCCGGGAACTCCAACGATGACGCCTGCTATTACAGCCCTGCCCGCACCCCCGCAGCCATCACGGTGGCGAGCAGCACCCGCACCGATGCCCGTTCCAGCTTCAGCAATTACGGCAGTTGCGTGGACATTTTCGCTCCAGGAAGTGACATCGCCTCCACCTGGATTGGCAGCAACACCGCCACCAACACCATTTCCGGGACCAGCATGGCCAGTCCTCATACCGCAGGTGCTGCAGCGCTGGTGCTCTCCGCGAACCCCACCTTCACCCCGCAGCAGGTGCGGGACGCCCTGGTGAACACCGCCACCCTGAACAAGATCACCGATCCCAAGGGCACCCCCAACCGTCTGCTCTTCGTGGGTCAGGGCACCACTCCCCCACCCACCACTGACCCTTGCAGCGGCACCAACTGCAGCAAGTACACCGGAAGCCTCAGCAGTGGACAGAGCGCCTACCAGCCGAACGGCACATACTTCAATTACGCTGGTGGAACCCTCAAGGGATGGCTGAAAGGCCCTGCTGGGAGCGATTTCGACCTGGTGCTCTACAAATGGAATGGCAGTGCCTGGCAGGCGGTGAGCCGTGCGGAAACCTCCAGCAGCGATGAGAGCATCACCTACAATGCTGGCAGTGGATACTACACCTGGGAAATCGTGGCGTACTCCGGCAGCGGCAGTTACAGCTTCTGGATGCAGAAGTAAGCAGATTCCACATGAGGGGCAGCCTGATTTTCAGGCTGCTTTTTTTGATTGGCGAGAAGTTGATCCCTTTTCATGTCTCTCAGCCTTTCCTTGATCCTGTTTTCAGCTGAGCCTGCTGTTCTGGCACAGGCTGAGTTTTCCCACAGAACATAGGAAATGCATGAGGTCTTTTCATCTCCAGAACACTGAATTTCTCATTTTACCGTGAGGGGTTGCAGGGTACCATGACCCTTGAACACAGTCCCCTTCTCCCCTCCTTCCTGTCCGTTGGCAGGCAAGGTGGTGGCTCTGTTCGCAGGAGGAACCACCATGAAAAAATGGATGTCCATTCTGGGCGTGGCCACCCTGGCCATGGCCCTGGGTCAGGCCAGTGCAAAAGGCATCACACTCACCATCGCCTGTGGCGCGGTGGGGCAAGAACTCGAGATGTGCAAGAGTGGGGTGGCGGCCTGGGCCAAGAAAACCGGCAACACCGTCAAGGTTTTTGAGAGCCCCAACCTCACCAACGACCGGCTCGCCCTCTACCAGCAGCAACTTGCTGCCAAGAGCGGCACCATCGACGTCTACCAGATCGATGTGATCTGGCCCGGCATCCTCTATCAGCACTTCGTGAACCTCAAAGGCAAAATCCCTGCTGCAGAAGTGAATGCCCACTTCCCCGCCATCATCGGGGCCAACACCGTGGGAGGTCAACTGGTGTCCATGCCGTGGTTCACCGATGCGGGTCTCTTGTATTACCGCAAAGACCTGTTGCAGAAATACGGCTTCAAGTCTGCCCCCAGAACCTGGGACGAACTGGCCAGCATGGCCGTCAAAATCCAGGCCGGAGAACGCAAGAGCAACAAGAGCTTCCAGGGCTTTGTGTTCCAGGGCAAGGATTACGAGGGTCTCACCTGCAATGCACTCGAATGGATTGCCTCTTTCAAGGGTGGATCTGTGGTGGACAGCACCGGTAAAGTCACCATCAACAACGCCAATGCTGTAAAAGCCCTGACGCAGGCCGCTTCCTGGGTGAAGAAAATCAGTCCAGAGGGTGTGACCACCTACGCTGAAGAAGACGCCCGTGGGATCTTCCAGTCGGGCAACGCTGCGTTCATGCGCAACTGGCCTTACGCCTGGGCGCTCGGTCAGGGCAGTGAATCCAAGGTGAAAGGCAAGATCGGCGTGGCCCCCCTGCCCAGAGGTGGAGCTTCCGGTCAGAACGCGGCCACACTGGGCGGCTGGCAACTGGCAGTCAGCAAGTACAGCAAGAACCAGGCAGCGGCCATTGAGCTGGTGCGTTACCTGACGGGCAAAACCGAACAGAAGCGCCGGGCCATCAAAGGGGCCTACAACCCGACCATCAAGAGCCTGTATCAGGACAAAGAAGTGCTGAAGGCGAACCCCTTCTTCGGAAGCCTTTACAGCGTGTTCACCAGTGCGGTGGCCCGTCCTTCTGGGGTGACGGGGTTGAAGTACAACCAGGTGTCCCAGGCTTTCTCTGGCGCAGTGCATGATGTGCTGACCGGACAGAAAAAAGCTGCCGATGCACTCAAGACCCTGGAAAGTGACCTCAACCGGATCAAAGGTCGCGGCTGGTAACACCCAAAACCTTTCAACCCTCTGTCCCGGAGAACGTTTTGTGTTCTTCGGGATTCAACTGTTCAGGTGCGTTTCCAGGACGGTCAGGTAAAAACGGGCCTGCATGTGAAGGAGGTGTTAACAACTTGTTCACAAGTTTTACGCATCATGGAGTGGGTTCCTGTGCCCCTGAGAGGTCCAAACATGAAAAAATGGCTGAAACTGTCCCTGCTTTCCCTGCTTCTTGCCGGGTGCAGCACCCAGATGAAAACCCCAGAGCTTCCCACCCTCCCGAACCATTCCCGTCTGCTGGAAATCCAGTTTGGTGGTGTGGGCACCTCCAGCATCACCAGCCAGATCCTGCAGGTGGGCGGGACTGCGTCCATCCACAAGCAGGGCATGACCGAGGCCAGCGGGCTCTCCTTCTCCTACCAGGGGGCAGAAACCTTCACCAGCAAAGATGGACTCACCCGGTACATCCAGGTGCACTACGAGGTCACCAACACCAGCGGGCAAACGTACCACAATCTGGGCTTTCTGCCTGTGGTGGTCAGTGACACCGATGGGGACAGCAGCAACAACGCCACCACATCCACCATTGCAGGAACACCCTTCAAGCATGTGAAACACTATGACGGCACAACTGCACCAGACAGCACTGCACAGGGACTGACCGTCACCTACGCCAAACGCTTCAACACGGAAGCCAACGCCTTGCAGAACCTGACCACCACCTCCACCTACCGCAGTGGTCTGGATGTCACCGGCTTTGAGGTCACCGACCCCACGGGACTGGAAGTCACCGAAGTGAAGAATCAGGGCTGGAAGTTCCAGAACAGCCTTGCCAGCGGGGCAAGTGCCTTGATGACCTTCAGCGTGTCTTTCCCCATTCCAGCCGACAAAAAGCTGGCCCCTTTCAGCTTCTCCCTGATGGTGGCCTACACAGAAGGCATTCCTGATGCGGATTTTTATGGCAATGACCTGACCGTGGACCCCACCCGGGGCAACAAGCATCCGGACATTGTTCTGGACAGTTCTGGAGCGCCCATCGTGGTGTGGGATGAAAGCCCACACGGCACCCACGCAGATGTTCTGGTGAAACGCTGGAATGGCCACACATGGGAACAGCTGGGTGGAGTGGTGGGATTCACCAACTGGAGCAGTTACACCGATCCCGCCATCGCCATCAACGGGGCAGATCTGCCCGTGGTGACCTACACCGAGGGCTCCACCACCTTTGTGAAACAGTGGAATGGCACCTCCTGGGTGCAACTGGGAGGTGCACTGACCACCGACAACCAGGTGTACTGGCAGGATGTTGCCATCAACAGCCAGGATCAGGTGCTGGTGGCCTACGAGGAAGGCAGGGATGGGTTCCACACTTATGTGAAGCAATGGGACGGCACATCCTGGACGATGCTGGGGGGCAGCTTGCGGGTGAATGCTTCTGGGTTTTCAACCGACAATGCCATTGCCATCGGTCCGGACGACCGTCCGGTGGTGGCCTTCTTGGAACTCGTATCAGGGCAGAGCTACAACCTTTACAGCAAGCAGTGGAATGGGAGCACCTGGGTGCAGCTGGGGGGTGCCCTGGATGTGACATTGAGCAACCCCATCAATGAATTGGATGTCGCCGTTGACGGCCAGAACCGCCCGGTGGTGACGTGGGTGGAGAACGTTGTCGGGCAGTCCAACAATGTTTACGTGAAACGCTGGACTGGAACGGCCTGGGAGCAGCTGGGGGCGGCTCTGGATGTGAGCCTCACGGCCAACCCCGATTACCCCACCGTCAAAATCAACACGCAGGACCAGCCGGTGGTGGTGTTCGTCGAAGATGGAGTGATTTACAGCAAAACCTGGAATGGCACAGGCTGGGTCCAGGGAAGCACCCCTTACAGCTTCGGAACCGGAGGAGCAGACATGCCTGCGTTTGCGCTGGATGGGGACACCCCGATTGTCACCTGGGTGGAGAACAACAAAACCTACGTGAAACGTTGATTTGCAACTTGAAGGGGGAAGGGTTGACCTCCTCCCCCTTCATGGACTTTCGACGGGCATGGAACGCGCCAGACGGAATCCCAGGTCATCCACCTGAAATGTCGGGTGGCTCTTGCGGCGGCATGAGGCCCTCAATCCCCTGGGTTCATCGAACCACCCTCCACCCCGGAACACCCGGTAAGGTCCGTACACCTCCGGGTCGAACACATCCCAGCACCATTCCCACACGTTGCCGATCATGTCATGAAGGCCCCACCCATTCGGGGCTTTCAGGCCGACTTCCCTGACGCTGCCCCCAGAATTCTCCCGGAACCACGCGATGTCCTCAAGTTTCCCATACCGCACCCCAGTGCTCCCGGCACGGCAGGCATGCTCCCATTCTGCTTCGGTGGGAAGACGGAAACCATCTGCAGTCCGGTCCCACAGCACCTCATCACCAGAAGTGGTGTAGCAGGGTTTCATGCCTGCAGCTTCAGAAAGAAGGTTGCAGAACCGAAGGGCATCAAACCATGAGATCTGCGTCACAGGCCGTTCGCGGCTGTTTGCACCTCCACAAAAAGCTGCAAACAGCCGCTCTGTCACTGGAACGCGGGCCATCCAGAAGGGCTGAAGCTGCACGGACCATGCGGATTGGGTTTTTTCGTTGCGCAAGGTGATCTCCCCTGCTGGAATCGGGACCATCAAGTCGAAAATAGCCTGCAAAAATGCTGGGCTGGGATGTTCAGGATGTGACATGGGACACTCCTTGAGTTGAAAAAGAGCCAGAAAGTGATTGGGATGAATTGCATGTAGATTGTGAAATTTTTATTCTTTTAACAGGAACATCGTTGAGCCTGGGTGGAGGCAAAATTGACCCTGATCGGAAAGCCTGCATCCGCAGCCAGAACGTTTTCGGGCATGCAGGATTCGGTGTTGGAATGGCTGAAATGCATGAAGCCTCCTGTTGACCTGCATCAGGTCCCAATCACCATGCCACAAAAGAAAGGGCATCACATCCGCCATTTGATGCACCCCGACCATGCTTTGCCTGGGCGTTTTCTCTTCCAGGTCAAAGTCCGGTCAGGATTCTTTAAGAGGTCATGGGAACTCAGAAGCCAGACCGAAGCCATTCAAAGCTTCGGTCTGGCTGTTCCCCACAGTGGCAAACGGTGGTCAGGTCAAACGGTTGCAGGGGTTCGGAGCTGGCAGAATTCTGGCAGCCACGCCTGCTCTGCTTCCAGCAGTTCGCGGGTCATCTGTCTGAGTTCATTCAGGGTCAAAAGGGCACTGCTGAGGGGATCAAGGGCAATGGCGTGATACACGTGATCCAGATTCTCCTCCAGAGCGGCCAGGACCGCCAGTTCCTGTACATTGATGCTGGTGCGGTTCACAGCAGCCAGTTGAGGAGGGAGTTTCCCCAAATGGGTGGGCTGCACGCCACTGCGGTCCACCAGGCAGGCCACTTCCACGCAGCACCCCTCTGGGAGGTTTTCGATGAGTCCTGTGTTGATCACATTCCCGTAAATCACCGATGGGGTCCCGGTTTCCATGCTGTGAATGATGGTCGCCCCGTATTCGATGGAGGGTTTCAGTTCCAGCAGCAATTCTTCCAGAAAGCCACTCTGGTCGTCGTGGGCCGCTTCACAGCAGATCTGGTAATAGTCCCAGCGGTGGGTGATGAAAGATCGGGACAGGTCCTGGTTTTTGCGGAAGTACGGCAAATATTCACTGGCATGGTGGCTGGATTCGGTGTGAAAGTACCCGAAGTGTTCCATGATGCTGGTGCGGACCTGTTCCTGGCCCCCTTCGTACACGTTGCCTTCCTCGAGGAGCTGGCTGTGGTTGCCGTCGTCGGTGGGCAGAGGGCCAACCTGCTGGCGTCCCAGGTAGCGGTCTCGCATCACCTGCCGGATCTGGGGGTAGAGGTCTTTGCCCTGGTGGGTGAGGGACAGGAGCCACGCCTGGTGGTTGATGCCTGCGCTCTTGAAGACCAGTTCGCTGTAGGGAACCCCCACCTCACGGGCCAGCATGTGGGTGGTGCCCTGCACGCTGTGACACAGCCCCACCGCTTTCACGCCAAGGCTTGAGAGGTACCAGGTGGCCATCGCCATCGGGTTGGCGTAATTGATGAGCTGGGCCTCGGGGCAGAGTTCCAGCATGTCCTGTGCGATGCTCTTGTAGGCAGGTGCACTGCGAAGGAAGCGCATCACACCCCCCGGGCCGAGGGTGTCTCCAACCGTCTGGTCGATGCCGTACTTTCTGGGAATCTCCACATCATGGCGGTAGGCTTCCAGGCCCCCCACCTGAAAGGTGATGATCACGTAATTTGCGTCTCTTAAGGCTGCACGCTGATCCGTGGTCACCTGCACCTGGGTGGGCAGCCTGTGGTGGGAAATGAGTTTCTGAACGTGTCGGGCCGTGACGGAGAGGCGCTCAGGGTTGATGTCCATCAGGGCAAGGGTGCTGTTTTGCAGGGCCGGGAAGCTGAGGATGTCCGCGACGAGCCGCAGGGGAAAGGCATGTCCGCCCGCCCCAATGATTGCAATTTTCACCATAAAGGTCCTTTCTGGTCCGTCCTTCCTTGCAGCTCAGGCAGAATGAATCCAGCGGGTGTTGTGTTTCCTGGATGATGTTCAGGTAAAATCAGTATAAAAGTGTGGGGGTCCATGGACAAGCCGAAAGTCGCCAGTGATATTGCACAAAACGCCGCATCTGCAAAGCATGAGGCTTTTGGTGCCCCCCTGACCTTCATCGGAACCTACCGTGTGCGTGAGGGGGCACCCTTCCCCGCCCACCATCACTCTGGACATGAGGTGATCGTCTGGCACACCGGGCAGGTGGAACTCGGATGGCAGCAGCACGGTGAAACCCACCACCTGCTCACCCACCCGGGGATGGTCACTGTCATGCCAGGAGGCACCACCCACTGGGACACCCCGCGCAAAGGGTACAGCCACCACTTCGCGCTTTTTGAAGGGAACTTTGCATGCCCTGGCTTCGAGCAGGCCCGGCATTTTCTGGACGACAGCACGGGCAGCATGGAACGGCTGCTGCTCGCCCTGAACGCGGAATTCAACAACCACCAGCCTGAGCGCAATGAAATGCTGACCCTGCTCCTGAAACAATTCGAGGTGTGCCTGCTGCGTCTGGACAGCCGACAGACCCTGAGTGCCGCCGAAGCCCTGGTGCAGCGAGCGAAACACCTGATCGAGGAGCGTTGCACCGAAAACCCGTCCGTTCAGAGCATCGCCCGGGAACTGGGCACCTCGGTTTCCCACCTGCGGGCCCAGTTTGCAGTGCACAGCCAGGGATCACCCAAAGCACACCTGCAAAAAGTGCGCGTCAAACGGGCCATTCAGCACCTGAAAACCTCTTCACTGTCCCTGGAAGCCCTGGCGTCCCTGCTGGGCTATGCCTCTGCAGGGCACCTGTCACGGGAGGTGAAACAGCTCACCGGCTTCACCCCCGGGCAGATTCGCCGTCAGCGCTGAGCATCATCGGCAGCAGAACCTGTCCCAAACGGGCCTCACCCTTCCCGATGCAGGTCATTTAAAGACATCGGGACCTCTCCCCTTTTCAGGTCTCCGGCCATCTTCAATCCCTGGGCGAAAATCAGGAATTCCAGGATGGTGGTGGCAATTCCGTAGAAATCCCAGGCTTCCTTCTCACCCAGCGCAGGTCCAGCGAAAGGCACTCCCCAGATGCGGGTGATGACATAGAGCACGGCAATGGCGAAGTTCCCCCAGGCTCCGGCCTGGTAAAAAGCAGCTTCCCAGGTCACCACACCCGCGCGGGGGTAAGGGTCATTCAGGGCCTCTTTGGACTCCCAGAATTTGATGAGGGCCAGGGCTCCCCAGAAAGCCTGCAGAATGGTGGACACCAGAAAGAAAATGCCGTACCCCACCCACTCCTCAAAATGGGCTCCGGTGACCCCACCGTGCAAACCCGCTGCTGCAAGACTCATCACCCCAACAGCAGGGATGGAGGGGTGCAGGAAGGAAAACTTGCGGTCCCGGTCCACCTCGGGAGGGCGGAACTCGAAAGCAGGAATTTCGGGTTGGGGGTCGTTGCTCATGGGGCCACACTATCCCCTGAAGATGAAAAACAAATGTGCAGCAGGTCGGGACATTTTTCCCGTGCAGGCAGGTAAAGTAAACCTGTGATCGTGCTCCTGTTTTTCCTCAGCGGTTTTGCTTTCGCCCACACCGGACGACCTGTGGGAGGCGAAGACAGCCTGCTTTTGCAGATCCTGCTCGGGCTTGGCTTGCTGCTCAGTGGCTGGGGGATGGTGCATTTCTCCAGCCTGGCCTTCAAATTGCCCAGAAGGGAATTCAGGCCCAGAGGGCAGCGTTTTCTGACCTTTGCCGTTGTGAGCACCCTGCTTTTTGCCCTGCTCTCCTGGTATGCCGTGCAGCCCCAGAGGCCCGCTGCGCCCCTCCTGATTCAGGAACGGGGACGCTGGGAAGTGCATCAGGTGGAGGGCCTGCATTCGGAAAGCACCCTGCTCCTGCAGGCCGAAAAAGCACAGCCTCTGGAGATCCAGAGTGAACAGGACATGCTTTTCGAGATCCCTGAACTCGGGGTGAAAGCCCGCCTGCCTGGAGGGAAAGCTGTTCGGGTGTCCCTTCCTGCTGCTCCAACCGGAACATATTCCACCAGCATTTCGGGACTGGTGGTGCAGGTGCTGCCCCCGGAGATGTACCACCTGCTGCTGGAAGGGAACCATCAGGATTGAACACGTTCCCTTTTGCTGTGGCATGAATTTCAGACCTGAATTCAAACCCTGGGTGCCTGTGGCTCAGGGTTTTCATGCACGGCTTCGAAATCACAACATATCGCCCCAATCAGGTGAATGGGAGGAGAAGATGCAGGGGAGTGCAACCGGGAAGATCTGTGCTCTTTCCTGAGGTCCATTGTATGGCCTGAGTAAAATCCATGGTAAGCGGTTACGCACAGCAGGATGGCAAGTGAACCCGGTACAGACGTCCCAGGCCAGTGGGAACTCAGAGGCCCTGTTCGCCTGAGGGCCTGCTCCTTCCATGCAGGTGAAAATCCACCAGTTGCTCTGCCTGGATCTCGTGGGGTGGGAGGTCCTGGGGCAGCAGGCGTTGCCCGAGCCGCATCACGATGATCGGACCGAGCAGGGTGGCCAGGGTCTGAAAGGGGAATTCTGGCTTGAGTTTCCCTTCCATCTGGTAGCGCACAATGATCTGGCCTGCAGTGAAAATCAGGCTCTTGGGACCTTCAAAAACCTCCATGAGTTCCGGGTGTCTGGGAAGCTCGGAAAGCATCATCGGGATCAGGCCAGGGTGTCTGGCGGTGAGGTCGAGGTAAGCCCGGGTGATGCCGATCAGGTCCTCCCGGAGGTTTCCGGTGTAATGAAAGCCCTGGGTGGCAACCATTTCAGCCTCCCGAGACAGCACCGAGCGCAACAGGTTGGTTTTGTTGCCAAAACGCCGGAACAGGGTCACTTCATTGACCCCGGCTCTGGCAGCGATGGCTTTGGTGGTGACGCCTGCAATCCCCAGTTCGATCATGCACTCAAGGGCGGCGTCCAGGATTTTGCTTTTCAGGTCAGTGTCGGTCATGGTGGGCTCTGCAGATTCATGTGGCCTGCAATCTTTCCTACTCTATCAGCTCTCGTGGGGCTGTGAAGGGAAAACCTCACAGGGTCTTGCGAAAGCGGGTGGAGGCCACCAGAATCACCAGCACCGCAAAGACCGCCAGGCTGACAAATTGCGTCCACAGGCTGTCCAGTCCGGCTCCACGCAGCATCACCCCACGCATGATTTCCAGGAAGTACTTCAGGGGGACGATGCCGCTCAAAGTTCGGAAGAAGGTGTTCATGCCTTCCACCGGAAAGAGCATCCCTGAGAGGAAAATCGAGGGGAACATGATCGCGAAAGTCCCAAACATCGCCTGAATCTGGGTTTTCGCGACACTGGAGATCAGGATGCCGATGCCCTGTGAGACCAGCACGAACAGAAAGGCGGCCAGGGCAATGAGCCACACACTGCCAACCAGCGGAATCCCGAACACCCAGTG
Source organism: Deinococcus cellulosilyticus NBRC 106333 = KACC 11606 (assembly GCF_007990775.1). Lineage (NCBI taxonomy): Bacteria > Thermotogati > Deinococcota > Deinococci > Deinococcales > Deinococcaceae > Deinococcus > Deinococcus cellulosilyticus. Next base: position 40,766 of record NZ_BJXB01000028.1, read on the forward strand.
CCCGATGATGAGCGTCAGGGCAGCGTCAAAGAGGCCCAGCACAAAGTAGGGGGTGATTTTTCCAAGGATCACTTCTGCCGGGGTGATGGGGGTGGCGATCAGGGATTCGAGGGTGCCCACTTCCCGTTCACGCACCACCCCGATGGAGGTGAGCAGCGTGGTGATCATGGCGAGGATCAGGCCGACAATGCCGGGAACCATGAAGACAGCAGTGCGGTTGTCCGGGTTGTAGAGGGTCTCGAAGGTGGGTTCCACCGGAGCGGAAATCTGCCGGGTGAGGGCCTGCCCGGCCAGGGCCCTTTTGGTGAAATCCTGGATGGCGGCACTGGCCTGGGCACGGATCTGTGCGGTGGCCTGCGGGTCCGAGCCGTCAATTCGCAGGGTGAATTTGAGGGGTCTGTCTCCCCTGAGGGCACTCAGGGCCCCTTCCTGCACTTCCAGCACTCCGTGGCTTTTCCCGTTGCGCACCTGTTCCAGGGCCTCATCCACAGTTGCGGCAGGAACCAGTTTGAACCGGTTGTCTTTCTCAAAATAGGACAGGAAGATCTGGCTGGCCCGGTCTCTGGAGTGGTCCACCACCCCGATTTTCATGTTTTTCAGGGAGGTGTTGAGGGCAAAACCAAAGAGGATCAGCAAGATGACTGGAAGCAGCACAATCAGGCGAATCAGGATCGGGTCGCGGCGGATCTGCAGGAATTCCTTGCGGGCAAGTGCGCTGATGCGGCTCATTTCACACCTCTGGCCAGGGTCACGAAAACATCTTCGAGGGTGGGGGGAACGGTGCGGGAACGGGCTCCGAGGTGCTGGAGGTCCTGTTCAGGGATGGGACGACTGCTGCTGACTCGAAGGCTGGACCCGGTGATCCATGCATCATCCACCCCGAGGGTTTTGCTTTGCTGCAGGGCGGCCATCAGATCGCGGGGTTCAAGTTCGTAATAGTGCCCCCTGAGGTTCTGTTTCAGCTGTTCCGGGCTGCCCTGCGCGAGGATGTTCCCTGAGTGGATCAGGGCGACCTCATGGCAGCGTTCAGCCTCATCCATGTAGTGGGTGGTCACAAAAACCGTTGTCCCTTCGCGGGTCAGGTCGTAAATGGCATCCCACAGTTCCCGTCTGGCGATGGGGTCAAGACCTGCGGTGGGCTCATCCAGAAACACAATTTTCGGGCTGTGGATGATGGCGGTGCCAATCGAGAGCCGTTGTTTCCAGCCACCTGACAGGGAACCCGCCAGACGTTTGCGGTACGGTTCGAGCTTCAGGAGCTCCATGGTGCGCTCCACAGCATTTTTGACCTGGGCGTGCTTGAGGTACATCCCGGCTTTGAAGCTGAGGTTTTCTTCCACGGTGAGGTCGGTGTAGACGCTGGCCGCCTGATTGGCGTAGCCGATTCTGGCCTTGATCTGCTCGCTGTTTTTCAGGCTGACCCCGGCGATGGTGGCCCCTCCACTGCTCGGGGGGAGCACCCCGCAGAGCATGCGGATGGTGGTGGTCTTCCCTGCCCCGTTGGGCCCGAGGTAGCCGAAGACCTGGCTGTCTTGCACCGTGAGGTTGAGATTGTTGACCACGGTGTGGTTCTTGAAGGCCCGGGTGAGGTTTTGGGTTTCGATGACTGGCATGTGCCCCTCCAGAATGCAAGTAAGTACTTGCTTTCAGTATGGTCTCATGCGTCTCAAATGTCAATGTCTGAAATCACACCCTCAAATCACACCAGAAAACGGATGCCTGCGGTGTCGTCCTCTATCGCGTCCCGGGCACCGTGAACAATACGTCAAGTGGCTCAGTGGACCCGGGACAGGGCGTGTTAGATTGTGCCTATGTCCATCACTTTAAGCCCCTTACTGACGGCCACCACCATCGACTGGCCCAGCGTCAAACAGCGTGTCGAGGCCCTGCTGGAGCAGGACCTCAACCAGGACAACCTCACAAACTTCCTGCTCCAGTGGTCTGCCCTGGAAAACGAATTCTGGGAGTACCACAACACCCTCAGCCTGCAGTCCGACCTGAACACCCAGGACCAGGACATCCAGGACCGTTACAGCAACCACCTGCAGACCACCCGCCCCGAGTGGGACCGTTACTCTGCCCTGCTGCGAAAGAAACTGCTGGCTGCGCCCCGCGAGTGGGTCCCGGAAGATGCCCGCCGTGCCGTGATGCGCTTTGAGGCCGAAGACCGCATCTTTACCGAGGAGAACCTGCCTCTGCTCTCCGAACTGGCCCAGTGCAACCAGCAGTACAGCCAGATCACCGGTCAGATGATGATCGATTACCGGGGAGACAGCATCACGGTTCCAGTGGTGGAGCAACTCCTGCTTTCACCGGACCGCACGGTGCGGGAAGACGCCTGGAAAGCCTGGCAGAAAGCCCGCCTGGAGGTCGCCCCGAAACTGGACGAGCTGTTTTTAAAGCAGCTGAAACTGCGCCGTCAGGTTGCAAAAAACGCTGGTTTTGAAAATTATCGGGATTACATGTGGCTCTCTTACCACCGCTTTGACTACACCCCCGAAGACTGCCTGCGCTTCCACCAGACCATTCAGGAGGAAGTGGTGCCTTTCACCTTAGAACTCCTGGAGCAGCACAGGAAGGGCCTCGGGGTGGAAGAGCTCAAACCGTGGGATTTCTACTGGAGAAGCCAGATGGACCCCGAAAGCCGCCCACCGCTGAACCCCTTCACCGACGTGGATGAGCTGGAAAAGAAAACCGAACAGGTGTTCTTCAAACTGAACCCGCAACTCGGAGAGATGTTCCGCACCCTGCGGGAAAGCCGCGCAATGGACCTGGGCTCCAGACCCAACAAGATGAGTCACGCCTACTGCACCACCCTGCCCATCAAGCAGGTCCCGTTCGTGCTGCAAAATGTGGTCGGAACCGATGGGGACGTGACCACCACCCTGCACGAGTTTGGGCATGCCTTCCACGCCATGTACAGCATGCAATCCCAGCGTTTTCCCTGGAATGTCTTCTCCTCCACCGAATTTGTGGAAGTGCCCTCGATGGGCATGGAATGCATCGCGCTGGACCACCTCTCCCCTTTCTACTCAGAAGAGGAAATCCAGCGGGTGAAAGTCGCCCAGATCTGGCGTCAGGTGCACAGCCTGCCCTGGATGTGCTTCATGGACGCCTTCCAGCACTGGCTGTACGCAGAGGCCCCTCAAGACGTCACCATCGAGGTGCTGGATGCCAAATCCCGCGAACTGGTGGACCGTTTCCAGCCCCAGCCCAGCTGGGAAGGTTTTGAAGCCGAGAAGGGCAAGGTGTGGCACTACTACCACATGTTCAATTACCCCTTCTACTACATCGAGTACGCCCTCAGTGGTCTGGGTGCCATTCAGCTGTGGCACAACTTCCAGCAGAACCCACAGCAGACCCTGGATCAGTACGTCTCGGCCATGAAACTCGGCAACACCCGCTCTGTGCCTGAGCTTTACGAGGCCTGCGGTCTGAATTTCCGCTTTGATTCCCAGACGGTGCACGGGCTCATGCAGTTTCTGCGCAGCCAGCTGTAAAAAGCACCCCTTCTGAACTGCCCTGCAGGGCAGTTCTTTTTTTGGCCTGGTTTTTGCATGATGCTTTGTTCACGTTCGGGTCAGTGCCTCCACATCTTGCACCCCCACAATGAATGCACAGGTTCAGAGTTGGACCTCCATGAATTTCTCTTTGAAGGAGCACCCCATGAAAAAACTTCTGCCCCTCACATTGACTGGCCTGCTTTTTGTGCTGCCTGCCATTGCCCTCGCCGATGACACCGCCAAATCCCAGCCTTCCCAGGTGGGCCAGGAGCAGGAACAGGACAACTCTGGCAGCAGCCCTGCCATTTACGGCAACGGGAACGCCACAGACAGTGAAGCCACCGAGAACACCACCTCCGGTAAGAAGGAATCCGACACGGGGACCGTGCAGGATGACACTTTTGGTGGAGATCCCAGCACTTTTGCCTTGCTGGCCCTGGGGTCACTGGTGGTGCTTTTTGGGGCCAAGTCAGCCAGAAGACCTGCTGTCCAGATGTCCTGAAATAGTACATGTGCAGCATCCTGCAGGTCCATGCAGGATGCTCTTTTGTGTGCAGGCTGAAACACAGCTGCTTCTTGTGCTGGGATGCCGGACGCTGCTGTCCCTGTCCCTGAAGGGTGGGGTAAACTGACGGTGCCCGGGTCCTGAGGCCCTGGATTGAAAGTCACCCATGAAAAAGAAACATGCTCATTTCACGCCAGCACAAACCATTGCCCTGTCATTTCTGCTGGGCATTGCAGTCGGCACCTTCTTGCTGTCCCTTCCCATCAGTGCAGCCCCCAGCCACCACATCTCGGTGGTGCATGCCCTGTTCACGGCCACCAGTGCCCTGTGCGTCACCGGGCTCGCGGTGGTGGACACGGGAACCTCATTCAGTGCTTTTGGTCAGGGCGTGATTTTGCTGCTGATTCAGGTGGGAGGCCTCGGCATCCTCACCTTTGGGACGGCCATTGCGCTGGTGGCCGGGCGCAAGATCACCGTGGAGGAACACCTGCGCCTTGCAGCGCAACTGAACATCCTGCAAACGGGAGAGGCGAAACAGGCCCTCAAGAAAATCTTCATGTATGTGCTGGTGGTGGAGGCTGCAGGGACGCTCTTGCTGTATGGGCATTTCTATGGGAACGTCAGGCGCTTGCAAGCGGTCAGCTGAATTTCATGCAATTGACTTTTGAGGCGTTCAGTGCCATCTGCACGGTGGGCCTCTCGATGAATGCCACAGGAATCATTTCTGAGCCCGGCCATTTGATCCTGGCAGCGATGATGTACCTGGGGCGCATTGGACCCCTGACCTTCGCCCTCGCCCTGAGCACGCAGGCCACCCAGGGTGCCGTGAGGTACCCTGCCGACAAAAACATCATGATTGGGTGATGCAAGAGACATGGGACTTTTCAGGGAGTGGTTTACCGCCTGATGTCCTGTTACATTCACCACTTGGTGTACGTAATACACTGAGGAAGATACCAGGGGAACAGCTTTGTGATCGCTCACCCAGTTCCCTGGCACTTCACTTTCAGGAGGTCTCATGTCATCGAAACTTGAACAACTCAAACAGCACTCTGTGGTGGTTGCCGACACCGGAGAAATCAACGCCATCAAGGAATTTCAGCCCCAGGACTGCACCACCAATCCCTCACTGGTGCTCAAGGCTGCACAGCGCCCCGAGTACGCCCATCTGGTCAGCGAATCCATTGAATGGGCCAGAAAACGTGGAGGAGAAAGTGTCACGGTGGATGCCATTGATAAACTGGCCGTGCGCATCGGGACCGAACTGACCCGGCTGGTGCCCGGTTATGTCTCCACCGAGGTGGACGCTTCCCTCTCCTTCAATGCAGACGCCATGCTGGAAAAAGCCCGCAAGCTGATTGGCCTCTACGAAGAAGAAGGGGTGTCCAGAGACCGCATCCTGATCAAGATCGCCACCACCTGGGAAGGGGTGCAGGCTGCCCGCATTCTGGAGCAGGAAGGCATCCGCTGCAACCTGACCCTGGTCTTTGCACTGGAACAGGCCATTGCCTGTGCCCAGGCAGGCGTGACCCTGATTTCTCCTTTCGTGGGCCGCATCACCGATTGGTACAAGAAAGCCCAGAACGTCTCCAGTTTCGAGATCAGCGAAGATCCTGGCGTCAACAGCGTGAAAACCATCTACCGCCACTTCAAGGACCAGGGGTACCAGACCATCGTGATGGGGGCCTCGTTCAGAAGTGCCGCCCAGGTGGAGGCACTCGCTGGCTGTGACCGCCTGACCGTGAGCCCACAACTCCTGAAAGAACTCAGCGAAGACCAGGGGGAACTGAAACGCAGTCTGGACCCTGCCGCTCGGGAAGGGGTGCAGAAAGACCCAGTCATGACCGAGGAGGCGTTCCGCTGGGGCCTCAACCAGAACCCCATGGCCACCGAAAAGCTTGCTGAAGGCATCCGGCAGTTCCACGCCGACTACGAAAAACTCAAAGCCCTGATTGAAGAGCAGCTTTCCGTGGTCAGCGCCGACTGAGCAAAAAGGTGGAAGGGGCCTTGTGGCCCCTTCCTGACATTTGAATCCGGTGCTTCAATTGCGCAGACGAACCATCACCGACTGTGGACCACTTGCAGGCACATGATAGGTCGTGTTGTTGCTCTGGTAGGCCATCTGCACCTGTAGGGTAAACTGCTTGATCGAACCGGAGGTGGTGTAGCTGAAAGGTGCGTAGGCCGCTCCAGATGGCGTGGTCAGGGACACCCCGTCTGCCACCAGGTAAACGGCAGCGTTGCTGATTGCATTTGGAGCAGCTGGAGCTGTGCCATTGCAGGCAGTAAAACCGGTTGCGTCTTTGCAGACCACAGAACGGTACTCCCGAATCACGCTGGTGTTGCTGTCTGCCCAGCTGTCTGTGGTCTTGAAAGCCGCATCCAGGGTGCTGCGTGACTCCAGCCTGTACACCAGCATCAGGTAAGTGTTGATCTGGTACATGTTGGTGGTCACTCCGGTCTGGGAGGCGGGCACCAGCACCCCGAAGCAGGGATTGGTGGTGCTGCTGATGGAACACGACTGACCATTGACCGTCATGCTGGTCTTCACTTCCTGGGCCTGGCGAACCATGTCGCTGATGTAACCCGTGGCTTCTGCCAGGGAGGTGAGCTGGGTGGACATTCCCTGCTGCCGGGTGCTGAATTTCATGGTGGTGGATTGCACCGAAATCAGCATGGTGATGATGAAGCCCAGGATCAGCATGGTGATCAGGGTCTCAATGAGGGTGAAGCCCTGGCTGCGTGTCATCAGGGCCTCCCAAATTCGGTGATGAACACAGAATCGGCCCAACCTGTGGCCTTGCAGGTGAGGGTCACCCTTTTGCGCACAGCCACACCACTTGCAATGTTGTCTGGATCACTCACAGCAGCAGTGCAGGTGAAACCTGAGGCCAGTGAAGCGGTGTCAGGCAGCGTTCCGGCGTCAAAGGTGGTGCGGGTCTGCCAGTTGCTGGACACGGACTCCATGTACTGTTTCACACCCAGGGTCAGGGTCTGCTGGGAAAGGGCCTGACGGTTGATCTTGCTGAGGGGAATCACGTTCAGGGTCATGGTGGCCAGCAGCAACAAAATCACCAGGCTGACCAGCACCTCGATCAGGGTCAAACCTTTCTGAAGGGTCTTTTTCATTTCACAATCACCTTCCCGATCAGTCCGACCACCGTGACGGTTCGGCTGTGGTTGTTGTTCGACAGGGTGAAACTCTGGGTTGTCGGGTCCGCCGTTCCATTCTGGGCGATGGTGGTTCCGTAGGGAGGATAGAAGTTGACGGTTCCTCCGGTGCTGAAGCGCACCCCGGAGGGCAGGGTGCGGTTGCTGCCTCCTGCGGTGTACGTGGTGGCCTGTGCCACAACGACCACACTCTGGGTGGTGTTGGTGCGCTTGGCATTGAAGTGCTGGGCCTGCAGGTCACGGGCGAATTGCTCTGCAGCTTCTTTCACCTGCATCTGGTTGCGGTAGGTGCTGTAAGAACTCGCTCCGAGGGCCAGCAGCACAGAGAGCACGGCCAGCACAGCCAGCATTTCCAGCAGGGTGAAACCTGCAGTTCTGCTCTGGTGACTTCTCATTGCTGCCTCCAGGTTGCTGTGACCGCACTGATCCTGGACACAGCCAGGTGGCGTCCACGCTGGAGGAACACGTTGGGATCGTAATTGATGGTCATGGTTCCCTTGACCTTGGTTCCAGAAGTGTAGACCTGGCCTTCAACGACCACAGCTCCATTGATGGTCGAGTTCCCCTGATTGCTGAAATCCCCCATCACGTAAAGCAGGCCTGTGAACCCACTGTTGCAGGTGCCGTTGAGGGTCAGGTTGCCGGTGATGATGAGGATGCCTGTACCACAAAGGTCGTTGATGCTGTAACTGTTGCTGTTGGTCGTTGCACTTCCTGAAGGTCCCACCCAGTTCACCTGATCCAGCACCATGGCTGGGGGCAGGTCATAACGTGTGGACAGGTCATAAACATCCTGTTTGGTCTTGCCACTGAAGGTCTGGGAGAACAGGCTGGAGCCTGAGAGAATGCTGCTGTTGTGGGCTGCTCCACTTGGGAAGAGGTCTGAAGATCCAGTGCCTGAAATGCTGCCCGCAGAGGACGCACCTGGAACATAGCGGCTGATCCCGGTGCCGATGTTGATGGCCGTGACCGCAGAGGCACTGGCAGCAGTGGTGCCGGTCATCGTGGAGCCCACCGCTGTGGCGGGGTATTTGATGTCCAGGTATCCACTGGTCAGGTCTGCGTCGTTGGTGTAGCCTCTGGCCGTCACCTGTGCCGAATACATGGTGCTTCCAGAGCGGAAGTAAATCACGTCATTGACATAAAAGCCCGTGGGGTCACTGATGGGAATGCGGGCCGTTGTGGAGGTGACACTGGTGGGCGCACTGCGCACTGCAAACTGTACAAGGTCCACAGTTGATCCGCTGGTGGCAGAAGGGGTACCGTTGGCCACCACTCCCCCTGGAACCTGGGTCACATTGTATTTTCTGTTGGTGCTGGTGTAGCCGCTGGCTTTTCCAGTGACTTGCATGGTGTAACCATTGACCCGGACGAAGCTGCCTGTGTCAAGGTAGCTGTCATCTGCCACTGTGATGGTGGGTGAACTGTTGTGGTTGAAACCTGTGGTGAGGGTGGTGAGCCCGGGCAGAATGCCGTTGTTGGCGCTGGAAAGCACTGAACTGTTGCTGCTCTTGTCGTAGGGGGCACCATAAATCTTGCCGTTCCCCCCAAGATCAATGGAGGGATTGCTGGTGAGGGCTGCGGGGATGGAAATGTTGGTGGTGGGCGGACGGGTCACCAGAAAGTCCTGCAAGACCACCTTGCTGGTTCCATCCGATGTGGTGCTGGTGGACCTCACGGTGATGGAAGATGCAGTGTTGTTGATCGCCACCACTTCCACCTGGACGGTGTTTCCATTGGAAAGGGAATAGCTGGGAAGTTGTGCAGTGTAAGTGCAGGTTCCTGCGCTGGTGTTGTTGCTGGCCCGCGTTCCCTGAACAAAGCAGTCGATGTTGTCCACCTTGCCGGTGTACTTCTTCAGCTGCACACGTGCTGCGAAACTGTTGATGCCAGCATCCGCACCCAGCAGGTTGCTGTAAGCCAGTTTTTCATATCCGCTTCCCTTGCGTGTCAGCAGGGAAGTGCTGGAAATGAGCGCAATGACGGACCCCATGATGATCAGGGACATCAGGAGCACAATGATGAGGGAACTGCCAGCTGTTTTACCATGCATGAAGACACCTTCCGGACACAAGGGGAGTGAAACAACCGTTCGATTGATCGAGGTGGGTCAGACACGAGGAGTGTAGCGGCTGAGGCTGACTTCAAGCTGACCAGAGCAGTCAGCCAGACCATGACAGCAAAAAAAATTCTACGTTCCATACGTAGAATTTTCTATTGTAATTTTAGTGTAACAGATCAATGATGCTTTGCACTCCAGAAAGCACCTTCATGGTTTTTTCAGCTCTGCATCAGAAATTCGTTGTGCCTTCAGGTCTGGTGGTCTTGCAGTGGAAATGCTGGATTCCACAACCAGCCTGGCACAGATTCCTTTGGACCAGTAGACATCAGGAGATCCCGCACCCGAACCCACAAAGAATGCTGCAGCTGTCCAACCCGCCCGATCAGGCGTGAAGCCAACTGCACCTGAGACACCCGTTTCTGGCGTTGCGCCCTGAAAAGACCGAAAGCCAGAGAGAAATTTCTGTGTTGTCCCAGAAGCCTGGCCAGCAACACAGCATCCTCAATGCCCATCCCTGCACCCTGTCCCAGATTGGGCGTGAGGGCGTGGGCGGCATCACCGATCAGCATCACCCGGCCTTTGCCCCAGTCGGGTCGGGGAAGCTCGTAAATGTCCGTGTGAATGAGGGGAAACGCAGAGGACAGACGGTCCAGAATCCCATGCTCTGCCCCCCTGAATTCCCTGAACAGGTCAGGCAGGACAGGATGATGTGTGCTGGAGGGAGGGGCATTCAGGGTCATGTACACGTACATGCGGTTTCCTGTGAGCGGGACGAGTCCAAGTCTGCGACCATGCCCCCACATCTCACTGGCCCCGGGCAACCCAGGTGCCTGTTCCAGGACAGCACGCCAGCTGGTGTAGCCGCTGTAGATGGGTTTCGCACCTCCGCAGTGCGCTCTGACATTTGAGCGCAGGCCATCTGCTCCCACCAGGGCATCCACCTCCATGTGTTCTCCTGAATCCAGCAGCACCTTGACCTGGCCAGAGGTCTGCTGGTGGCTGTGAACCCCTTTTCCAAACTGCAGGTGAGGGGTGAGGCCTTCTTGCAGGATGTGCATCAGTTCTGCCCTGTGAAATGCCAGCAGCTGTCCTGCTGGCCCGGGAAGCCGCTGGAGGACCCTCCCCCTGGCATCGGTCAGCTGGTTGAAGGGCAATTCCTGGCCAGAGGCTTGCAACTGTTTGCCCATTCCGAGGTCCTCAAGCAGCGGGGTGACATTGGGGGCAAGGATGATTCCTGCTCCTGCTGCACGCATTTCAGGTGCCCGTTCCAGAATGGTGAACTCCACTTCAGGGGCATGTTTCATGAGGGCATGTCCGAGGGTCAGCCCTGCAATGCCTGCACCAGCAATCAGCAGGCGGGTCATGCTTTCACCAGTCCAGTCCAATGCAATTCAAAAGCCTGATCCAGCCGCTCCAGTCCCTGCTCTACACTTTCTTGTGAAGGCAGCCACTCCAGCAGCACCATCATGTAAATGCCAAAGAAGTTGCGCGCAGCCTGCCGCACGTCCAGTCCTGGTCTGAGTTGACCCCGTTCCACACCCTGCCCGAGCACCTGGGAGAGGGTCAGTGTGAACAGGTCTATGTTTTTCTGGGTGGCCTCGCTGGCCTGGCCTCGCAGCACTTCCACCAGAAAATGCCTTGCCAGATCCCGGTGCTGTTGATAAAGATGCAGGGGGCCAGAAAACAGGGCTCTGAGGGCGTTCCGGGGGTCTTCTGGCAGAGGGCTTGCAGGGCGGGTGACCTCCCTCAGTGCGCTTTCCATGGCCATGACCAGCAGGTCTCCTTTGGTGGAGGCATAGAGGAAAAGCGTTCCTGTGGCGATGTCGGCGGCTTCTGCCACCTGTCTGGTGGTGACTTTCTCATATCCATGTTTCTGGAACAGCTCCCAGGCCACCCGGGAAATGCGTTCATGTTTGTCGTGTTTCTTCTGTTGCATGCGGGTCATGAAATGAGCGTAGTCATAAATGAGCATGCTCATTTTATTGGTCTAGACAATTTTGGTTCAGAGGCCATTTCGTTGAAACCTCCGCTTGATGCTGCAAGCAAGGTGATGCGCGTTGAAAGGTCATATTGGGGGCATAAAAAGGCCTGGGATGCTCTGCTGAACAGCCTCAAATGCGCTTACAGCAACGGACCTGTGGGGGCAGTCAACCGTTTGAATGGCATCAAACGCCAGATGTATGGTCGCACCAAATTTGGTTCGCTATGTTTAAAGGATTTATATAAGACTTAAAAAGGCATATGCTGAAAAGAGTCATTATGTCATGTCGCGCCTACTTTATTTACATTCTGGATGGCAGCCGTTACGTAGAAGCACCCCGTTATGGTGGGCTGGATGTTCCTGGGCATCTGGCCAGAGGTGCAGAATGGCATTTTGCACGGATGATGCGTTTAATGGAGAGCCAGGAAGCCAGAAGCCTGATGCACAGCCTTGAAGAAGGAAATCCTTCTCATTGGCGCAGTTTCTATGGTGGGTATGTGGTGGATTTTGATCACCAGACCGTGACCATCTGCTCCATCACCGGGGACATTGAAGAAAAATTGGAGGACACCTGGGTGGTTCAGTTCGAAAAACAAGCGTTTCTGCGCAGCAATTTGAATGTGGTCTTGTCACCATACTGGAAAGGCTGGCAGCTGAGATGGACTTCACTGGGAGATTTCAATGCCCTCCTCTCTGGTCACACAGAGGGTTTAGACTTTCAACCGCTGGAGTGTGATGATGCAGCAGATCAGAATCATCCTGGGGTTACGCTCCTTGCCCTTCAAAAGCATTACCAGAGGTTTTTAATTAGAACGCGGTCTGTTCCTCTGGACCCTGACCGGTGGGAACCACAAGTCGATCTTTAAATTTCTGGGAATTTGACCCGATAGATCTTTGCCAATGTGCTGAATGTCCTGCTGCTGTCCTGACCTTCTTATTCGCTTCCCTCAGCCTAAAGGTCTGTACAGGCCTTTACGCAAGAACACATCAGGTGTGGTTCCCACGAAGGTGAAAAGCCAGGAATGCTCCACCAAAATTGCGCCTGAATCAAATTCAACTGGACGAAATCCCATGCGTTTTTGTCAGGACCTCCTGGGTGCCGCACGGCATTCGCACTGTTGCTCTGGCAATCCCCCTGATAAGGCAAGTCCAGGAATCCCTGTGCAGCAGGTGAAAAAATCCACTTTATTCACAATGCCTTAGAGAATGGGACGTCCAGGAGCAACCCTCAGCAACTGGTGCGGTTCATGTCCAACCAGAATTTCCGCCACACGCGGTCCCTCCCGCAATCCAGGTCTCCAGGGGCCGCCAGCACCTGATGGATCTAGAAGAAAGGGGTTTGTTGCGCAGCATGAAGGAACGTATTTTGTTGACCTCACCACCCGCAGAGACTTAAACGGTAAGTTGAACCCATGCGTGTTTTCTTTGCGGTTTTGTGCTGCTTGATGTCCTCTGCCCTGGCCACCACCTGTGCTGGGCTGAGCCCCTTTGTCGACATTGCCCCCAGAGCATCACTGGTGGTGCAGGCAAAAGTTCTGAGGCACATTCTGGTGTCAGGGGACCCTGGACGGCCCACAGCCATGGTGGTGCGGGTGGAGCAGGTCTTCCGGGGCAGCACGAAGCTGCAGGAAATCACAGTGTACGGAGAAGATGGAATGACGGCCAGACCCGACATCCCCCTGTTTCCGGTGGGTTCCCACTGGTTGTTCCCACTGGTACAGGACTGGCTGCCGATGGAAGTGAACCACAAAAAGACCGACTTCGCCCTGGTGCGGTGCTCGGTGGGCGGACTGGTCGTGCTGGGGGACCAGTTGTACGGGATGATCGACGGACCCTACAACAGCATCCACCCGGTAAAAGACATCCCTGCCTTGCTGAAACGTCCACCAAGTCCGTACTGGTTCCGCATTGAACCCCAGCAGAAATCCACTCCCAGAAAAGGAAAGCCCTGAGGTGGGCATGAAAAGGCTTCTGATTTTCTTCCTGCTGGTGTTGTCTTGCACAGTCAGAGCAGACTGGGGGGTGTGGCCCCAGTCCAGGGCATTGATGGCTCAGGCAACCTTGAGCCCTGAACGCCTCATCCTCTCCCCGTGGATTGTGAAGGTGAGCCTGAGGAACACCAGCACCAAACGGGTCTCGGGTTCCCTCAGCCCCTGCCCTCTGGTGTATGTGATCCGTCAAAAAGGAAAGACCCTCTACACCTACCCTCTGAAGCAAAAGTTCCAGCGTCCAGAAACCTGCACCATGGAGTTGATTGAGTTCACCTTGCGGCCAGGAGAAAGCCAGGAAGTGTACTTGCAGCATGTGTTCTCCAGGGGAGACCCACCCATCCGGGTGCCAAAAGGCACCTACCGGATTGTGGGGAGGCTGTTTGTGATGGCCGGGAGTGGAAAGCCCACCCCTCAAACCGTGCCATTTGACAACACCGTGGTGGTTCGGTGAGGTGGTCCACCTGGCCACATGACATGTTTGCTTCTGCCATCGCCTGGTTGTTGGTCAGGTTTGTCTGAAACGGGAAAAACCATCCACTTTGTCCTTGACCATACGAACTTCCAGCCCTGCAGACCCAGGGGAAGTGGTCAGACAACCTGTTCCTGAATCATATTTTGCCGTTGTTTCTGCAGTATCAAAGCTTTAGATTTTCAGAGCTTCAAAAATCCATTTGAATACCGGGGTGTCTTTTGAGGTCTCAGTAAGGCGAAAGGGGATGGTTTTTTCTGCGTGCTTCCAGACCCTCAAGCAGCAGTTCGAGCCCAAAATCAAAGTTGTCGCGGTACCCCTGCCCAATGATGTTGCGCACCACCCGATGAAAATGGGGAAACTGCTCTGCAGGAAGGTTCTGCAAAAACCCTGTGGCCACCTCATCGGACTGGGCCTGGTCGAAAGGAAGGTTGAGTTCCTGCAGGGTGTAGCCATAGATGAAACTGTCCATGGTGTGCCAGGCATCGACAGCGAGATCTTCCGAGAAACCTGCTTCCAGCAGCCAGCCCAGCGTGAGGTCCACATAACGCAGCATAGAGGGACCGAGACGCAACCTTGACCCCATCATCACGGTGGCCCAGCGGTGACGCAGCAGCACTTGATGTGCAGAGATGGCCCTGGCGCGCATGGCTTCCTTCCAGGTTGCGGCCTTTGCCGGGATTTCGATTTCTCCCACCACCAGATCGGTGATGCCATCCAGCAGGTCGTCTTTGTTGCTGACATGTTTGTACAGGGACATGGCTTCCACCCCGAGGGCCTGTCCAAGCCGCCTCATGCTGAGGACCTCAAGGCCTTCTTCGTCGGCCATTTTCAGGGCTGCGAGAAGCACCCGTTGCCGATTGAGGGGTTCTCGGCGTTCTGCACTGCTGCTGGAAGGTGGGGTCATGGGCACTCCTGATCTGCAGCCATTCTAATGCATCAGGAGGGTGTGTTCGAGCAGCCCTCTTGACAGGCTTACAGCGTAAGCTCAAGATTACAGTGTAAGCCTGAACTGTGGACACCTGTGGTGGTCCAGCAGGAAAGCCTTGCGCTCTTCCCTCAAAGGAGATTCACATGAACAAAACCTTCCCCTCAAACACGTTCCTTGCAGGAGCCACCGGCATGGGCCTGCTGCTGATGGCCTTCCTGGGTTTTTACGGCGAAATGTTCGTTCGAACCCGCCTGATTCAGAGCACAGACCTTACGCTGACCCTGCAGAACCTGCAAGCGTCCCCTGCCTTGTTTCGCAGCAGCATCGCCACAGATCTGCTGGTGGTCCTGCTGGATGTGCTGGTGGCGCTGGGCCTTCATCTGGTGCTGCAAAAACATACACCTCACCTCAGCCTGCTCGCGGCAACACTGCGGGTGGTTTACGCTGCCATTTATGGTGCAGTCGTGGTTTTCCATGTGATCCTTGCACAACTGCTCTCTGCCCCAGAAGCAGCTTTGCAGGCCCCTCTCATTTCCATGCTGTTGACCGGATACCGCTCTGGATGGCAGTTTGCTCTGGTGTTCTTTGGGTTCCATCTGTTGGCCCTGGGTGTGGCCTTTATCCGGGCTTCCCAGTTGCCCACCTTCCTGGGCCTCCTGCTTGGTGTTGCCGGCCTCTCGTACCTCGCAGATTCCCTGGCCCACCTGCTTCTGACAGATCCTGCCCCGGTGCGGGCACTGCTGCTCCCTGTGGTGGCCCTTTCAGGTGTGGTGGGAGAACTGTCCCTGTGCGGATGGTTGCTGGTCCAGTGGCGCAATGGCTCAAGAGCCCTGAACATGAGAACCCCCTCAACCCAGCCCTGAAACCAAAAAAACCTGTGGCCTGCCGGGAGGAGGACAGACCACAGGTTTTTCCTGTCAGCGGAGGTTTGTTCGGATCAATGAAAGGTCAGCAGCCATCTCCCGAAACGTGACAGCCTCCGTCTTTTTCTGGAGGCATTTTGGGGTACATCGCGAAACTGGTGGTCAGGGTGCCGCACAGCAGCACTGCAAGAAAAGTGGCAATGATCTTCTTGATTTTCATGGTTTCTCCTTCTGAAGCAAAACCCCCAGCCCCAGCGAGGAATGGCTGGAGGTTTCACTTCGAGAAGCAGCTTAGAAAAAAGGGTGTGACCCTCCTGTGACCGGGTTTCGGCAAGGCCGGCCATGAAGATCACCACCCCAGAAAAAAACGGAACCCAAAAAATCACCCCTGAAGTTTTTGCATCAGCACGGCTTTTTGCACCACACCGACCATGGACTCCACCATGCGCCCCCCACGAAAGAGCATCAGGGTCGGGATGCTGCGCACCTGAAATCGCCCCGACAGCCCGGGATTCTCGTCGACATTCACCTTGACGATGCGCACTTTGCCTGCCTGTTCCCGGGCCACCTCTTCCAGGATGGGTCCCATCACCCGGCAGGGGCCACACCAGGGGGCCCAGAAATCCACGAGCACCGGCACTCCGGCCTGGATGTCCTGTTCAAAAGTCTGGTCGGTTCCGTCGTGAAGCCAGGGCAGGGGGGCCTGACAGCGGGCGCAGACCGGAACCTGCCCCGCCGGCACCTGTTTCACCCGGTTTCTGGCCTGACACCGGGCACAGATCAAAATGTCATTCATGACGACCTCCTTCAATCCGTGATGGTCCCCATTTTACCAGCTGGTTTTGCCTGAATCGTGGTGGCACTGCAAGGGAGATGTGACTTCAAACCCTGGTCTGATTTTTCAGATGGAGGCCTTCCTCCAGGAAAGCGTGGTTGAGCATGGCGGCAGCCTGCACGCCGCTTGCTGCAGCAACCATCACCTGCTGTGCCCGGGTCACCATGTCTCCTGCTGCATAGACCCCGGGGACACTGGTCTGGCCCTGGGCATCCACCCACACCTGGAGTCCTTCAGGGTCCATCTTGCATCCCAGCTGTGCAGGAAGAGAGGAATGTTGCTGCTGCTCTGGAGAGAGGAAAAGGGTCTGCCTGGCCAGAAAGCTGCCATCTTTGAATTGAATGCCTTGCAGGACATCGCCATTGTGAACCAGGTGTGACACGGGTTTCTCGATGACCCGGATTCCGAGTTGCCCCAGGTGGTCCATTTCTGTGGGACCAGGCCCTGAGGGGCCATCGGTGCACAGGATCAAATCCTGGCTCCAGTTGTGCAGGAGTTTCGCCTTGAGGTACCCCGGGGTCCCTTTGCCGTACACGGCCATGGCCTGATCCCGCACTTCCCAGCCGTGACAGTAAGGACAGTGGTGGACTGCTTTTCCCCACAGGGCCTCAAACCCTGGGACAGCGGGCAACAGGTCTTTCATCCCTGTGGCCAGCAGGATCTTGTGGGCCTGCACGGTGGTCTGGTCGTCGAGGGTCAGGAGGAAACCATCATTGCGGGGACAGACGTGGGTGGCTGTCCGGTTTGACACCTTGACCCCGTAAGGGACCAGCTGGTCTCTGGCGATGCGCAGCAATTCCAGAGGTGGGGTTCCATCCCGGGTGAAGATGCCCTGTGCGTGGGCAGCAGGAGCATTGCGGGGTTGCTGCGCATCGAGCACCAGGGTTTTTCTGCGGGCACGGCCCAGAATGAGGGCGGCGCTGAGTCCTGCTGCGCCGCCTCCCACCACCACCACTTCAAAGTGTTCTCTTGTTGCACCATCAACATTCATATTGATAATGTATTCTCAATATGAAACAGGCACTGTGCAGAGTGCACCTTTGAAACAGCAGCCTCAAACGTGACTCTGGGTTGCGATCCTCACTCCAGGCGTTTCAACCGCCAGATCTGGCTCTGGAACTCCCCGAGTTTGATTTCCAGGCCACGCTGCATCCAGGCTGTGCCTGAACGCACCTCCTCCCCTGCTGCATAAAGCGCTTCGGGGTCCAGGCCCTGCAGTTTCACCACCGGATCAGGCTGGTAATAGCGGGAAATGTGCGTTCTGAACCCAAGCACCACGGATTCTTGCTGGTCTTTGCTCACGTACTGCACCGCTGAAACAGCATGATCTGCAGGGGACCGCAGGCGGTATTGGTCACCCCCATGCAGGATGTGTCGGATTTGTTTGTACTGCCCAATCAGCTCTGCAGCCTCTTCACGCTCGGCGTCAGACCAGTGGAGGATGTGCCCTCCAATCCCAAGCACCCCACACATCGCCACATGGAAACGAAATTTCAGGGAGAAGCGGTCCTTGCCCCAGTCGGTGGCCCAGGCCTCCATGGTGTTAGCCGGGTAGGCCAGCGAGTACCCCTCCTGAATCTGCAACCTTGCTGCAGGGTCGGTGCAATCGCTGATCCAGGCCTGATCCGCCATGCGCAGCATGCCCACATCCACCCGGCCTCCGCCACCGGAGCAGGTCTGCCAGATCACCTCAGGGTGCCTTTCCCTGAGGGTGCCCCACACCCGGTACAGGCCCTGCACGTGGCGCACCCAGAGTTCTCTGGCATCTCCTGCAAAATCAGGCCATCCAGGCTCGGACACATAACGGTTGAAGTCCCACTTGATGAAAGAAATCTCGTGCTTCGCCAGCAGGTCATCCAGCAGATGGATCAGGTGGTTCTGCACATCCTCTCTGCCCAGGTTGAGGATCAGCTGGTTTCTGGCCTCATTTCTCTTTCTGCTCTTAAAGTGGTACACCCAGTCGGGATGGGCGCGGTACAGGTCGCTGTCGGGGTTCACCATCTCAGGCTCGACCCACAGGCCGAAATCCATGCCCAGACCTTTGACTTTCTCGATCAGAGGCTCAAGGCCATCCGGGAATTTGACTTCATCAGGCCACCAGTCTCCCAGACCGGACCGGTCATAGGTGCGGCCATGGAACCAGCCGTCGTCCATCACAAAAAGCTCAATGCCCATCTGTGCCGCCACTTCGGCCAGCTGGGATTGCCCCTCCACCGTCACATCAAAGGCTGTGGCTTCCCAGGAGTTGTACAGCACTTTGCGGGTCTGGTCCGGGTGGGGAAGCTGGGTCCGCACGTAGGCATGCAGGTTTCTGCTTGCTGCACCAAAACCCTGATCGGTGTAACCTGCCACACTGGCCGGCGTCTCAAAGTGTTCTCCGGGCCGGAGGGTCCATGCAAAGTCCCAGTCGTTGATGCCCAGTCCAATGCGGGTCTGGTGGGCATTGGTCCTCTCTGCCAGCAGTTTGAAGTTTCCACTCCAGCACAGGAGCCCGAACCACACTTCTCCATGCGTCTCGCTGGAGGGCTGAGCTGCAGAATCAGCAGCAAAAAAAGGGTGGTGCTGGTGGCTGGTGGTGAGGGTGCGGGATTCCAGCACTTTTGTGCCTTCAGTGAGGGTGTCCCGCTGGATGCGAAACTCATCCAGCCACTGGCCCGACAGGTGGGTGAGGCGGTAGGTTTCACCTTCAGGCAGGTGCCAGAACGCAGAAAGCACCCGTTCCAGGGTCAGGGTCTGGTTTCCAGTGTTTTCAAAGGTCACCCAGCGTTCGATCAGGTCTGCCTGTTCGTGCACACGGTAATGCAAGGTCACTTGCAGCCCGGTGAGCCGGTCCTGAAAGCGCACGTTCAGAATATGACCGTTCAAATCGCTGTCCACAAAAGACAGCACCGAATCCCTGGTTCCCTGCTCCGAGCTGACCTTGAAGGCAGGCTCACTGTACCTCAAACCTCCGTAAGGGGGGTATTCTTCGCGGGTGAGGTGGGGCGGATTGACAAAAGAAATCTCGGACTCTGGAACCAGAGCAAGGGGGTAATCCTCCACCCTGGGCAGTTTCTTTCCCCAGTAGCGGTGGGCCAGATGCCCTGCCTCGTTGAGTCCAAAAGCGTAGGCGACGTTTGCGGTTTCCAGAATCCAGCCGTGTGCACCTTCATAAATGGGCATGTTCAAAAAGCTCCTGACAGTGAAAGGGGGCGTGGGGGTGAAGCCACCCCACAGGTGGGTGGGGTGGCTGAAAAAGGGTGGTTTTATTTCTGCTCTGCTTGCAAAATGCCTTCAATGGCCTGCAGTTCTTCCTGCGTGAAAGCCAGATTGGACAGGGCACCCACAGCATCCACCACCTGCTCAGGACGGCTTGCACCGATCAATGCAGAGGTGACTTCAGCATGCCTGAGCACCCAGGCCAGGGCCATCTGGGCCAGGGTCTGACCGCGGGCCTTCGCAAATTCGTTCAACTGGAAAATCTGCTCCAGACGGGTCTCACTGATGTGCTCCGGGCGCAGGAAGTGGGCACGTGCAGCCCGGGAATCCCCGGGGATGCCCTTCAGGTACTTGTCGGTCAGCATGCCCTGGGCCAGTGGAGAGAACACAATGCTGCCAATGCCTTCATCCCTGAGGGCCTCCAGAAGCTCCGCCTCGATCCAGCGGTTGAACATGCTGTACGAAGGCTGGTGGATCACAAAGGGTGTCCCCAGGCTCTTGAGGATGTGCGAAGCCTGACGGGTCTGCTCGGCGTTGTAATTGGAAATCCCCACGTACAGGGCACGTCCGCTGCGCACAATGTGGTCCAGCGCACGCATCGTCTCATCGAGGGGGGTTTCCGGGTCCGGGCGGTGGTGGTAGAAAATGTCCACGTAATCCAGGCCCATGCGCTTCAGGCTCTGGTCCAGGCTGGCAATCAGGTATTTTCTGGAGCCAAAGTTGCCATAAGGCCCTTCCCACATGTCATAGCCCGCCTTGGTGGAGATGATCAGCTCATCCCGGTAAGGCAGAAAATCACTTTTCAGGATGCGCCCGAAGTTTTCCTCTGCACTGCCCGGAGGAGGACCATAGTTGTTGGCAAGGTCAAAGTGGGTGATGCCCAGATCAAAACTGGTGCGCAGGATCTGGCGGCCATTCTCGAAACGGTCAATGCCCCCGAAGTTGTGCCACAGGCCCAGCGAGATGCGGGGAAGCTTCAGGCCGCTTCTGCCCAGCCTTGCATACTGCATGCTGTCATAACGGTCTGCTGCCGCAAGGTAATGGTCTTTTTTGTTCATGCGACGAGCTTAACAGGACCCCATCTGCAAACGAACTAGGCCAATTGGCATACGTATAGATGACCTGAGATTGCACGTGTGATTCGCAGAAACCTGCAAGCACTTCAAAGAGAAACGACCAGACTCAAGCCTGATCGTTTCTGAAACATCACTTTAAGGACGTTCTTTAGCGCTTGGAACCCGAGTCGCTTCCCTGGGATGAATTGCTTCCGCCCTGAGAGCCGGATTGACCGGACTGATTGCCACTCATGCCCTGCTGTCCGCTCTGGCCCTGCTGGTTTCCAGACATGCCGGATTGCTGATTGGATTGTTGACCACCCTGCTGACCGGATTGCTGACCGCTCTGGCCCTGGGAGTGGCTCAGTTGATGGCGGTCGTCATTCTGGTTGCCAGACATGCCGCTCTGCTGGCCACTTTGCTGACCGCCCTGAGAGCTGGACTGGCCGGACTGGTTGCCACTCATGCCTTGCTGTCCGCTCTGGCCTTGCTGGTTTCCAGACATGCCACTTTGTTGACCGCTTTGTTGACCACTTTGCTGGCCGGATTGGTTTCCAGACATGCCTTGCTGACCGCTCTGACCGGATTGCTGGCCGCTCATGCTCTGTTGATCACTCTGTTGACCGCTCTGTTTGTCCTGCTGGTTGTTGTTGTTTTTGTTGTTCTGGTCGCTCATGTGGTTCTCCTTCATCAGACGAGAGGGCCTTTGAAGCACGCCCACTGAACCTTAAAGCTACTGCACATTCACATGTACAAGGCTTCACTTTCAGGAAGCACACTTCACTTCAAATGGTTTCCATACAAATTCGATTCGACTTTGACCACCATCAATCATCACGTCAATGGGAGGAACGCTTTTTGGTTGTGGTGGTCAACAACCTGATTGTATATTCATTTCATGATTTATACATTGTGTTATCCATGATAAGCGTGAGTTGAGGCTGATTTTTTCAGGAAAGCCAATCAAAAAGAAATGACAAAGCATCAACATCTGTTTGCGATGCTGATCAGGACAATTGTCCTCAGGTTGTTCCAAATGTCAAGATATTATCATGAAGAGCTGAAACGTGGCTTATGCCTCACTGTATTTAGACTGAGTGACGCATACAACAGGCAATCTTCTGACTGCATGACAGAATCATCCTGATGCACTTTTGAGGAAGGCAGCTTTCAGGATGAACGTTGCTGGATGGGAACCGTGCTCAGCAACCGGAGCACTTCACTTTGCTGATCGGTGGGAATCAGGCACACATAACCCTCAATGGGATTCGGATGAATCTGAATCACCAGCAGCACATGGCTCTGTCTTTCTGCAGCCAGGTTGAGGATGGCCTGCTCCAGGATGTCCTGCTGCATGCTGGCGGTGCGCAGGTCCGGGAGGTGCAGACCCAGTTTTTCATGTGCGATCTTGCACAGGTCCTGCCCGAAAAACCCATCCCCCTGAGGCCCAAAAGTGTAGGTGAGGTCTGCCAGGGCCTGAAGGGACCGGGCAAGGCTTCTGGGGACATCATCGAGATGGAAGGTGGGCAGTCTGGGGTGTTCCATAAGGATTTGTTACATTTATGACGAACAAAGTCCGCATGGTGTCAGTTATAAGGCACACTCTGCCTTCATATTGTGCGATTTAAGCAAGAATTCACTTCATGAAAAGGGCTTTGAAGGCAGCTCGGCTTCCTGCACAACCCAGGGCCTGAGGGTCCCACGGTTGCGGCCCGAATGTTTGCTGCAGTACATGGCCTGATCTGCTGCCTGGATCAGGCCCTGGGCCGTGATGGCATCTTCCCGGGTGGCCTGCACCCCTCCCACACTGAGGGTGACATGGGGGGCCACCTCCGAAAAGGCATGGGGCAGGGCAAGTTGCAAGAGTTGTTCCCTGAGTCGCTGGC
Organism: Deinococcus cellulosilyticus NBRC 106333 = KACC 11606; assembly: GCF_007990775.1. Classification (NCBI taxonomy): domain Bacteria; kingdom Thermotogati; phylum Deinococcota; class Deinococci; order Deinococcales; family Deinococcaceae; genus Deinococcus; species Deinococcus cellulosilyticus. Next base: position 63,216 of record NZ_BJXB01000028.1, read on the forward strand.
TGAGGTGCGAAAGCTGCTCCAGAGAGGTGTTGGGCAGGATCACTGCGAATTCCTCACCTCCATAACGGGCGACCACATCCCCTGCCCGTCTGAAGGTGTCCTGCAAGAGCCGGGCCACCTGTTTCAGGCACAGGTCACCTTGCGGGTGACCGTAGTGGTCGTTGTAACGCTTGAAGAAATCGATGTCACAGAGCAGCAGGCCAAGGGGCTTTTCACTGCGGGGCAGCCTGCGAACCTCCTGTTCAAGGCGTTCATCAAAGTGCCTGCGGTTGAAAATGCCCGTCAGACCATCCCGGATGGTCAATTCCTGAAGCTGTTCATTGGCCCGTGCGAGTTCATGGGTTCTCTCTCGAATGCGCACTTCAAGTTCCTCATTGGCCTTGCGAAGCTCCTCAGCCTGTGCACGATTGCGCAAGTCCAGTTCCCTGTTGGTGAGGGTCAAACCGGTGCGGTCCACCAGGGTTTGCAAGGTGGATTGTTCCTCTGCACTGAAAGGGCCTGTCTGGGGCGAACGCCACACGGTCACCACGCCTCTTTTGATGCCATGCAACACCAGTGGCAGGTCGCAGCGATGCCAGTCTGGTGTTGGGGATTCATTTGTGCAGTCAGACGTCAGGCGCTCTGAGGGGAAAATTTCCACAACACAGAACCCCTGCAGAATTTCCGCAGTGTGGTGGGTCATGGCCTGCAGCAGCGCAGGGTGTTCCATTTCAGGCTGGGCGAGGATCAACATGAAGCGGTCCAGGCCTTCCATGCGTCTGAGACGGTCCAGGCGGTCAAACTCTATTTTTTTTCGTTCCGTGATGTCCCTCCAGAACAGCAGGGCGTGGTCCTCACCCACAGCAACCATGCGGCTTTCCACACTGCGCTGACCGAGTTCAGGGTGACACAGCTGCAATTCCTGGGTTTGCATGCCATCCCCGGACAGCACCCAGCTGAGGGCTTCGGCGAGGCGGGTTTCGTCCTGCACGAACTGGGTGACCTTCTGTCCCAGCAGGGTGGATGCGCGAATGGCCCAGCGGGTCTGCTCACCAATGTTGACATCCAGGATGGTGCTGTCGCGGGTCACCCGGAACACCACATCGGGCAGGGCGTCCAGGATGGCCTGGTTGCGGGCTTCAGAGATTTCCATGGCCTGCTGGATTTTCAGGTGCTGCACCTGCTGGGCCCGGATCTGCTGCACACTCATCCGGTACATCTGCAAGATGCTCAGGGCCATCAGGAAGTACGTCAGCAGGGAGAGGATCAGCACCAGTCCTGCATGTTGTGGGGCCACCTCAATGCCAGCGACCTGCAGCAGCAGCACAGCAGCGAGTGCAGAAAACCCCAGTGCGAACAGACCCTGAGGCTTGCCCAGCAGAACAGTGGCTCCAGTCACCACCAGAGGCCAGCCTGCCAGCAGGGGCGAATTGAGCCCTCCTGCATGCCACGCCAGAAAGGCAATGCTTCCCCACAGGCCAGAGAGTGCGGTGAGGCTCAGCCAGTAAGGGCGCACGTTTCTGCACCACTGGTGAACCGTGTACAGGGCCACCAGATGCAGCACCAAAGGCAGCCACCAGAGCACATGCATGCCGCGTGAAAGGCTCTGCAGCAGGATCAAGCACAGCAGCACACCAGAGCACAGCAGCACCATTCGCTGCGAGAGCAGTTCTTCCTGGTGCAGGACCTCAGCCCTGTCCACCCCGGGTCACCCTTTCTTGTTGAAACAGGGCTGCATTGAGTGTGCGCTCCAGCAGGGCCTCTGCCTGATCTGCCGGGAGAGGCCTGGAGAAAAGGTAGCCTTGCAAGTACTCGCAACCGGCTTCGGTGAGCCACTCCTGCTGTTCTTTCTCCTCCACTCCTTCTGCCACCACCGTCATGCCGAGGTTGTGGGCCATGGTGATGATGGTGCGCACCAGTTCCAGGCACTTGGTGTCCTGCAGCATGCGCTGAATGAAAGAGCGGTCAATTTTCAGGGTGGAGGCCTGGAATTCCTGCAGGTAGCCCAGAGACGAGTAACCCGTTCCAAAATCATCAATGTGCAGGCAAATGCCCAGCTGTTGCAACATGCGGATGTTTTCCAGCACAATGCTGTCCCGCTGGAGCAGCAGGCTTTCGGTGATCTCCAGGTGCAGAAGGCGGGCAGGAAGCCCGGTGTTTTGCAGGATTTCTTTGATGGCAGGCAGCAGGTCCGCCCGGCTGAACTGGATGGTGCTGAGGTTGGCACTGACGGAGATGCCAGGTTCCTCAGGCCAGCTTCTGTTCCAGCAGGCAACCTGCCTGCAGGCCGCTTCCAGCACCTGGCGGTCGAGCTCAATGATCCACCCGGACTCCTCGGCAACAGGAATGAAAGCAGCAGGGCTCACAAAACCGCGCTGGGGGTGAATCCAGCGGGCCAGCGCCTCAAACCCATCAATTCTGCCCGTGCAGAGGTTCAGAATGGGCTGGTAGTGCACCCCAAGTCCACGCTGCATCAGGACTTCCCGCAGGTCGGATTCCAGACGGGTGCGGTCACTGACCTGTTCGTGCATGTGCACTTCAAAGAGTCGGCTCTGTCCTCCACCCAGCTTTTTGGCCTCGTACATGGCAATGTCGGCGTCCCGGAGCAGTTCTTCCGGGTGGGTGTAACGGGCGTCCCCTCGCACCATGCCCACACTGACCGTGGTCTGGATGTGCTGCCCACCAATCCAGCAGGGCTGGGAGAGTTCCCGCTGAAGCCGGATCACCACCTCCTGCACTCCCACGAGGTGAGGCACACCCTGCAGCAGCACAGCAAACTCATCTCCACCAAAGCGGGCCACCAGATCGTAGGGCCTCAGGCTGCTCTGCAAGCGTTCAGCAAGGGCGTGCAGGAACACATCCCCTGTGCGGTGGCCGTAAGTGTCATTGATTTTCTTGAAGCGGTCCAGATCCAGAAACAGCACCGCGTAATCAAACTGTCCTTCCTGCTGGCTGCGCTGAATCACCTGTTCCAGACGGGCATGAAACAGGGTCTTGTTGGGGAGCCCCGTCACCTCATCGTGAATGGCGAGGTATTCCATCTGCTGGCTGAGCTGGGCCACTTCGGTTTCCCGCTGGTCGATGTGCTTTTCGAGTTCCAGGGTGTACCTGCGTTGCTGCTGGGTGAACTGCACATGGTGCAACCCTGAACTGATCAGGTGTTGCAGGTGCTCAACATTCATCTGCTGTGCCTGATGGCTGTCAACGAGCAACAATCCCAGGTGGGTGCTGCGCACAAAAAGCGGCAGAACCAGCAGGTGGTCTGCTGGAAGCAGGTCATGCCAGGAGGGTCCTTCGGTGGCTTCAGGATGGGTGCTGAAAAAGAGCCTGTGGGGTCCATCCTGGTGTGGAGCATGCTGGGAATGCAGCACCACCGAGACCCCATCGATTCCACTCCACCTGAGGTACTGTGCGAGGTCCTGTTTCAGGCTGTCCCACTGGGTTTGCGAGATCAGGTTCAGTTCCAGACGCTGCAGCTGGCTGGTGTTGCGGTCCGGCATGAATGAGGTGCGGGACACCCGGAAAAACTGGCGGCGTTCCAGCAGCCTGCGGGTCTGGAACAGCACAGCCCGCAGCTGGGGCAGTTGCTCTGCTGTGAGGTTCCTGGTGGCTTCTGCTTCAAGCAGTTCCAGCAGGTGCATGGCCTGCGCCTCTTCATCATGGGAGGGGAAGTTCTGCAGGTGCAAATCAAGCTCCCTGAGAAAGCGTTCCTGTTCGCTGTGAGCCACAGCCTCATGCAGCATCTTCAAAAGCGGAGCGTGAGAAGAGGTCAAGAAAGCACCCAGCTCTTCTGTGGGTTGCTCTGGCATGCACGTGGATTCCCGGATCACCACTTCGGTGTCCAGCAGAAGAATCTCTGGAGTGACTGATCCCTGCACCTGCTGCATCAGCAGGTCTGCGGCATGCCATCCCTGCTGGAACAGGGGCTGGCGCACCGTGGTGAGGGGAGGGTCGACGAAAGCCGTGCCCACAGCATCATCGAAACCCACCACGGCCACATCTTCAGGCACACGCAACCCGTGCGCTTTCAGGGTGTCGAGGGCCACCAGGGCCATTTCATCGTTGGCTGCCACCACTGTATCAAAATCACGGGTCTGGGCCAGGAGTTTGCGAAGCTCCATTTCGGTGCGAGGACCATAAAATTCCCCTTGCAACCTCACCTGTTCTTCAGGACGAACCCCATGACTTTGCAGCATCTCGCAAAACACCTCTTCACGAACGCGAGCGTCCTCGTGCCCCTCGGTTCCACGCAAAAACACGAATTTGCGGTAGCCACAATCCCCAAGCAGGTGCTGCATCAGTGCAACCATGCCTGGTCTGTTGTCCACCTGCACCACTCGGTGAGGGGGCGTCTTGCGGCTCACGGTCACCACCGGAAGATTGAAACCCTCATAGAAAGCCTGAAGCTGGCTGTCGGTGCTGCGGAAACCCAGGCTGGCCGCAACCACCAGAACGCCCAGATGGTTCTCGGGGTGCAGCATGCGGTACACTTCGTTGGCCTGTTGCACGTGGGTTTCGGTGGGGTGAAGTTCCCGGCCCACAAAAACCACAGAACGCACGCCCTGAGATTTCAGTCGCGCCTGCATCCCCCGCAAAAGTTCGCGCTGGTACTCGTAAACAAAATCCAACAAGATGGCGACACTGCGCTCGGTGGTCATGGCATACCCCTGGTGAAGGCTCAGAAAGATGAAGGTGTCTGTGCTGACTTCAGTGTAGGCAGAAAGCCTCACAGCTTTCTTGCAGACACCAGAGGTGTTCCTGATGCCCCTGCAGAAGTGAACAGAAGGATTGGGTTTTCAGTTTTATCGGGGTGAACTGCAACTTCCGCGCACAATCAGGTTTCCAGGCAGCAAACGCTGCATGGGGACATGTCTTCCAGAGATGCTGTCCAGCACCTGCTTCACCAGCATGTCGGCCATTTTCTGGATGGGCTGCTCGATCACATCGATGCCAGGTTTCACGCGTGCTGTCCAGGGGTAGTTGTCAAATGCAATCAGAGAAATCTGGTGGGGGATGACCCAGCCTGCATCTTCGATGGCCCGGTGTGCCCCGATGGCTTCGCTGCCGTTGAAGGCAAAAATGGCGGTGGGAGGATCAGGCAGGGCCAGCAGTTCGCGGGTGAATTCATAGGCGTCCTGTTCGCTGTAAGGAAGCAGTTTCTGGTAGGCGTCAGGAATGTTGAGGCCACGTTCTTGCATGAGTTTCTGAAAGTGGTAGGCCCGCCACTCCGGGTACTTTTCGGGGTCATGCAGCCCCAGACCTGCAATGCGGGTGTGCCCAAGGTTCCACAGGTGTTCCAGGCCCATCCTGACGCACTGCTCATGGTCCAGCATGAGGTAATCGAAAGGGCTGTCTGGCATGTGGTGGTCCACCTCGATGATGTAGGTGCCCTTGTCCTGCATTTTCAGCAGGTACTCCCGGTTTCCCGGACCGTAAGACGGTCGCATGATCAGGGCACTCACCCGCTGGCCCGCCAGATGCCGCAGGTTGTTAAGTTCCACTTCACTGTGGTACTCGTTGTCGGCCAGCAGAAGGCCGTAACCTGAATTGCGCAGGGCACGGCCAATCTCCCGCGCAAGCTCGGCAAAAAAAGGCTCCAGGATGTCTGCCACCAGCAGCCCAATGGTGTTGTTCTTGCCCTTGCGGAGTGCACTTGCGGTGAGGTCCGGCTCATATTGCAGTTCCCGGACCGCCTGCATGACCTTCTCCAGCGTCTGGGGGGTCAGCTGTTCCGGGCGGGTGATGGCCCTTTTTGCTGTGCTGGGAGAGACTCCGGCAAGTTTTGCAACATCGTTGATGTTGGGCATGTTTTGACATTAGTCTGCCCGGGGTTCAGAAGTCAAGGCAGATGAAGCGGGGCCATTCGCTCATTTCAGGCTCAGCGGGGGTTCAGAAGAATAGACAAAAGTCCTGTGATGTGCAACACTATGAGCACGAGATCAATCCCATACCAAACGGCATAATTCTTCAGCAGAGCAAAGTGTTTCTGCTGGGATTGTGCATACACTTTCTCACCCACAGGGAGGGACACCATGAAGAAACTGCTTGCTTTGAGTCTGCTTCTGGGCATGGGGTCTGCCGCACTGGCGCAGACCACCATCACCATTGCCACCGTGAACAACCCGGACATGGTGACCATGCAGAAACTCACCCCCGAGTTCGAAAAAGCAAACCCGGACATCAAGGTCAAGTGGGTGGTGCTCCCTGAAAATGAGCTCCGTCAAAAGATCACCCTGGATGTGGCATCCGGTGCAGGAACGTTTGACATCGCCACCGTCGGAGCCTACGAAGTCCCCATCTGGGCCAAAAACGGCTGGATTGAACCCCTCGGGGCACTGTTCAACAAGAATCCCAACATCCGTGCCGCATACGATCTGGATGATCTGCTCGCTCCGGTGAGAAAAGGGCTGTCTTACAACAACCTGATTCACGCGCTGCCTTTTTATGCCGAGTCAA
>NZ_BJXB01000029.1 GCF_007990775.1 Deinococcus cellulosilyticus NBRC 106333 = KACC 11606
ACACAGGTTCCATCACCGGACCCCCCTCAACCCGACCTGCACCTTCATCAGCACGTGCACACTGCACATGGGACACACCAGGGCCATGCAGGCCACCATGAAGGGCACGGGCCAGAAATGGTCCAGGAGATGCTGGTCAAAGGCATCCTCTCCCTGATCCTCACTGTACCAGCGGTGCTTTACTCTCCCATCGGGGAGAGCCTGGGCTTTCACGTCATGCCCCCTTTCGGGCTTTCCATGGAGGTCTTCGGGTTTTTGCTGACCACTCCGGTGATCCTGTGGGGCGGGAGCCTCTTCACCCGCAGTGCCTGGGAAGCCCTGAAACACCAGGAAGCCAACATGATGACCCTGATCGCCCTGGGCATCTGGGTGAGTTACCTGTACTCGGTGGCCGCCACCTTCCTCTTCAAAGGAGAAGTTTTCTATGAAGCGGCAGCGATGCTCACCACCTTCTCGATTGCGGGGCACTGGCTGGAGATGCGGGCACGTTTCTCCACCGGGAAGGCCGTGGAGGCCCTGCTCAATCTTGTTCCAGAAACCGCCCGGGTGGTCAGAGGCCACCAGGAATTCACCGTGCCCCTCTCTGAAGTGAAACCCGGAAACACCCTGGTGGTGAAACCCGGGGACCGCATCCCGGTGGACGGTCAGGTCACATCGGGTGAGAGTTACGTCGATGAAAGCATGATCACCGGTGAACCCGTTCCAGTGCTGAAAAAGGGTGGGGACACCGTGGCGGGTGGGACGGTCAACAAGGACGGCTCATTCCACATGCAGGCCCAGAAGGTGGGTTCGGACACCGCCCTCGCGAACATCGTGCGGATGGTGCAGGATGCGCAGGGCAGCCATGCCCCGGCACAGCGGCTTGCGGACACTGCCGGGCGGTACCTGGTGTACGTGGCGCTCCTGGCAGGACTCATCACCTTTACCGTGTGGATGCTCCTCACCGGAAACGTGGTGTTTGCCCTCACTGCTGCAGTGTCAACGATCGTGATCACCTGTCCAGACGCACTTGCCCTCGCCACCCCCACCGCCATCACCGTCGGGATGGGCAGGGCAGCCAGAGAAGGGGTGCTCTTCAAGACGGCCACCCACCTGGAGAACACCGCCACACTCAACACCGTGGTCTTCGACAAGACCGGGACCCTCACTGAAGGAAAACCCTCCCTCACCCGGGTGGTGGCCCTGAAAGGCAGTGAAGACGAGGTGCTTCGCCTGGCAGCCAGTGTGGATCAGCACAGCGACCACCCCCTCGCCAGGGCCATTGTGGAAGGGGCACAGGCAAAAAACCTCCCCCTGCTTGAAGCTTCAGGCTTCCAGAACATCTCCGGGTTTGGGGTGGAGGCCCGGCTGGAAGGAGGGACCGTGCGGGTGGGGAACGTGGATTTGATGCTGCGGGCAAGCATCCCCCTGCAAAACACCGCCCGGATGGCCGAGGAAGCTTCCTTGCAGGGTGAGACGGTGATGTACGTGGCAAGAGGACAGCATCTCATCGGGCTCCTTGGGGTGTCCGATCAGGTGCGCCCCGAAGCAAGAAGGGCCGTGCAGGAACTGCACCGTCTGGGCATCAAAACCGTGATGCTCACCGGGGACAGCGAGCACACCGCCCGGGCAGTGGCGAGGCAGGTCGGGATCGATCAGGTGATCGCCGGAGTGAAGCCTGACCAGAAGCGGGGCCGAATTCAGGATTTGCTGCACAAAGACCGGAAGGTCGCCATGGTGGGGGACGGCATCAATGACGCACCTGCCCTTGCCACCGCCACAGTTGGGATCGCCATTGGGACCGGGACGGACGTGGCCATCGAGACCGCCGGGGTGGTGCTCTTGCAAGACAATCCAGCAGCGGTGCCTGTGGCCATCCGCCTGGCCAGGGCAGTGAAAGGCAAGATTGTGCAAAACCTCTTCTGGGCCGCCATCTACAACGTGCTGGCCATCCCGGTGGCTGCAGGGGTGCTCTACCCCTCCCTGGGCCTCCTCCTGAAGCCTGAGTGGGCAGCCCTCCTGATGAGCATCTCCACCGTCACGGTCACCCTCAACGCCATTTCACTGAACAGGGTGCAGATCAAGAAGGCCTGACCCGCAAGAAAATGAAGGCACCCTGCAGAGGGTGCCTCTTTTGCATCTGACCCCTCAACTGGAAGTGGTTTTCAGTCCCATCATGGCGACCAGCAAGACCACAATGCACCCCACCCGGGCAGCAGAAAGGGCTTCACCAAAAAACACCCAGCCGACCAGCACGGTGCCTGCCGCACCCAGACCCGTCCAGATCAGGTACGCGGTGCCCAGTGGAACATGCCTCAAGGCCCGGGACAGCAGGTGAAAACTCAGGTAGGCGGCCAGCATGGCCAGACCTTCCCTCCAGGAGAGCACCAGGGGGTGCCTGGGGGGGTGCAGGCTGGACAGTTTCAGGGCCACCGTGAACACCACCTCCAGCACCCCGGCCAGGGCCAGATCCAGCCAGGCCCTGTTCATGGCAACAGCCTCAGGCCGACCAGTGCGGTGGCTGCCAGCAAAAGAAAGAAAACCCGGCGACCCCTGCAGCGTTCACCGAACCACAAGGTGCCCACCAGGGTGGTGCCCACGGCTCCCACCCCGGTCCACACGGCGTACGCGGTGCCCATCGGCAATTTCTGCAGGGTGTGGGCCATCAAAAGCACACTGCACAGCATGAAAAGGTAGAACAGCACTGTCGGAATCAGGTGCTTTTGCCCGTCTGAAAGTTTGAGGAAGGTGGTGGCGAGGGTCTCCAGAACCCCGGCCAGCATCAATTGCATCCATGCCATGTGTCCTCCAGGTGGGTCATGGCCCACCAGCCCACACTCTAAAAAAGCCCCGTGACGTCTTGACGACTGATGAAAGGCATTTCTGTGACCGCTAAGATGTGGGGCGTGAAGGTCCTGATCATTGACGATGAACAAAAATTGGGCGGTTTGCTCGCTGAAAACCTGCAGGAATTCGGGCTTGAAGTGAAAGTGTGGCCCACCGGGGAAGGTGCCCTGGAACAGTTTCACCTGTTCAAACCAGATCTGGTGGTGCTGGATGTGATGCTGCCCGGTGTGGATGGTTTCACCCTGTGCCGCAAGATCCGGCAGGAGAGCCTCACCCCGATCATCATGCTGACCTCCAGAAGCGCGGAGAATGACCGCATTGTGGGACTGGAGCTCGGAGCGGACGATTACGTGGTGAAACCTTTCTCCCTCCGGGAACTGGTGGCCCGGGTGCGCACGCAACTCAGAAGACAAGAAGCCCTGCGGCAGGTGCAGGCTTCACCGGGCAGGAGGCTCAGTGTGCTGGACTGCACCGTGGACCTCGATGGGCGCACTGTGCAGGTGAAGGGTGCGCCTGTGGAGGTGACCCGAAGGGAGTTCGAGTTGCTGCACTGCCTGATGGAGCACCCCGGACGGGTGTTCACCCGCAACCAGTTGATCGAGCGGGTGTGGGGCGGGCAGTTTGAAGGTTTTGACCGCAGTGTCGACGCTCTGGTGAGGCGCCTCAAAGAGCACCTCGGCAAAGGCGCCCTGCTGTCCGGTGCGATTGTGGCGGTGCGCGGCGTGGGGTACAAACTCCAGCCATGAAACTGCGGCCACCCCACCCTTCAGAGGGCAGGTTCTCCCTGAGGGACTCCCTGCTCAGGTCCTTTCTGAAAGTGAACCTCACCTTGCTGGGGGTGCTTTTCCTCTTGTTGAGCCTGCCCCCGCTGGGCCAGCGTCTCTTTGCGGAGTCCAGCGAAGCACACCTGAAACGCCTGATGAAAGAGGCCCGTCCTATCGTGCAGGTGTTGCGGGAACTTCCCAGAAAGCAGCAAATGCAGGTGCTGGAGTGGCTGGAACCCAACCAGTTGAGCCTGGACCAGAGGTCACGCGGCTCCAGGGAACTCAGCATGGACATCTACAGCATCGATGTCTCGTTCTTTGCTGGGCAGGACCAGGTGAGCCTGCTGGAAGATGGCAAGGTGGTGTGGAGCCAGCTCCTCACGCCCGGAGATGCCCCTGCAGGCTGGCCTGGGCAGATGCAGCAAGGGAATGCCATCAGCACCGTGAACCTCTCAGCCTGGCGTGAACGCATCAAAAACATGCCCGACTGGCTGCTGAACTGCAGCGCGGGACACACCTGGATCACCCCTCTGGGAGAAGGCCGGCACCTGGCCATCACCACCTTGCATGTGCGCAAGGAATGGCTGGGGATCAGTTCGGTGGTGATGTACCTGCTGGTGTTGCTGGGCTGGTTCATCCTGATGGCCCTCCCGGCCACCCTGGGGGCACTGCTGGTGTCGGGTTTCTTTGCGCGCCGTGAAGCCAGAACCCTCAGTCGGCCCATCGAGGACCTCTCAAATGCGGCCCAGAAGATGGCCTCTGGAGATCTGCATTTGCAGGTGCCGCTTTCCGGACCTGCAGAATTGCGGCAACTGGGTCACGACCTCTCTTCACTGGGGGAAAGCCTGTCTTGCACCCTGCAGGACCTGCAAAACACCCTCGGGCAGCAGCGGGCGTTTCTGCAGGACATCTCCCATGATCTGCGCACCCCCCTCAGTCACGTGCTGGCCTTCAGCGAGGACCTCAGTGACCGTCTGGAGGGGAGCCCTCTGGAGCAGAAAATCACCATCATCCACCACGAGGCACAGGCCCTTCAGCGCATGCTGGATGACCTGTTTGACCTGATGCGCATGGAAAGCCCTGCCTTTCGTCTGCACCTCGAAACCCTGAATGTGGGGGAGGTCGTGCAACACTCTGTGGAAGCGTTTCACCAGCAGGCCAGGGGCCAGGGGGTGGGCCTGCATGCGAAGCTGCCTGAGGGTCCGGTGCTGCTGCACCTCGACCGGGTGCGTTTGCAGCAGGTGCTGGGTCACCTGCTGTCCAACAGTTTGCAGCACACCCCCGAAAAAGGCCACATCACCGTGACCCTCTCTGAACAAGACAGATGGGTGACCTTGATGGTGCGAGACACTGGACGGGGCATTCCTGCAGAGCACCTCCCCCATGTGTTTGAACGTTTCTACCGGGCAGAGCCTGCAGCAGGCGGACGGCATGCAGGACTTGGCCTCACCCTGTGCCAGCAGCTCGTGCAGCAGATGGGTGGCACCGTTTCCCTGAAAAGCACCCCTGGAGCGGGCACCGAGGTGACGGTCAACTTCCCTGCAGCCCGCATGAAAGAAGTCTTCACAGGGACGCGCCAGCAACCATCAGACCCACCTCCTTCTGGGTGACCACCTCAGCCTGCCAGCAAAAGCTGGTGCACTGAACTGGTGTCATTTCACATAAAGATGGCATGTTAAACTGACCATTGATCCTTTCAGGTCAAACGCAATCATAGGAGAAGTCATGAAATCAATGCAAGTGTATGTTCTGGTGTCCTCTGTGCTCGCCCTCGCCGCTTGCAATCCCACCACACCTGCAGGCCCAGCAACTTCCGTGGTGGTGAGTGAAGCACCCGGATTCAAAATCAATGCACAAACCCAGTTGACCGCAACCCTCAAAGACAAAGACGGCAAGGTCACCTCCGGGAACGTCACCTGGACCTCCAGCAACCCGGATGTTGCTGTGGTGGACGGCCAGGGCAGGGTCACCGCCAAAAACTTCGGCACCGTCAAAATCACCGCCACCGTCAATGGAATCAGTGACAGCACCAACGACACCAAAACCTACGGTCTGCGCGTCCTTGGTGGCAGCAGCAACACCGGACAGACCGCCTTCATGTACAAATTCCGCACCCGTACTGGACAGAAGCCTGCGAACCCGACGGCACCCTATCGCATCGATGGACCCGCAAGCTGGGATGATGGCGTCTTCACCAGCAACCTGACCCTCAACAATGCCTCCACCTCTTACTACACCCGCCTGATCACCAGTAAAGGGGTGCCGATCCCCGCGGTGACCGGAGCTTACAAATTCACCCTCACCGTGGATGGTGAAACCTACACAGACACCTTCAACGTGAACATCAACAACAAACTTCCAGCCATCACCGGGGTGACCGCAAAAGCTCTGAGCTTCAGTCAGGTTCTGGTCACCTGGAACGATGTGCCGGGAGCAGAATCCTACCTGCTGCGCATCTACAATGTCACCGACAACAAAATCCTGTCCTTTGCGTATGTGGATGACAGCCTGAACGACAGGGAAGTGACTTTCACCAACCTGACCCTGGATGCCAGCAAAGTCTACGAAATTGAACTCACGGCCTTCACCAGAACCCCGGATTCTGACCATTTTGAGGACGTGCTCACGGGAGATTTCCATTACTCCCAGATCGAACAGACCATCGTGATGCCCTGAGAGGCACCTGCAAAAAAGAGGATGGAGTCAAACCCATCCTCTTTTTTGTGAACCGGTCTTCAGAGAGGCCACCTGGGATCAACGGTTTTTTCGCTGTACTTCGCTGTGCCCACCGTGCATGTCACGGCATCCTGGGGTCATGTGTGGGATCGGCATACATGGGTGGGCAGCCCATGGTTTTCGCCTGTGGGCGCAGCTCAAAATGCCAGGGTTCATTCTGGTAGATCTGGCACAGCCCGTACCTGCTGCCGTGCCTTGAAAGCCAGAGGGCAGCAGAGGCAGGCCCGAGGTCCACGGCCTCGCCTGAGACGTGGGGGGAGGTGTCTGCTGTGGCCACCCAGCGTGCAGCTTCCCTTTCTGATCCGTACCTGCTGATGGCCTCCTCAAGCAACTGGTGCTGGTACTTGCGGGACCGCCATCCACTGTTCACCCCAAAAGTGACCCCTTCTTCAGCGGCATCTGCGGCTGCCTCGCGGAGTGCAGAGCGCAGTTGTGGGCGAAGCCTCACGACGGCAGGATGACGTCCATCAAACAGGGTCAGGTGCCCGTGCACCACCCCCTCTGCTTCACTGGAGGGGTCCTGGTGGAGCCCGGGGGAGGATGGGGAGGTGGATTCAGGAGCCTCTGACGGAACGGGAGTGGTCCATGGTGGAGAAAACCATCCTGTGGGCGCCGAGAGGAAAGCCACCAGGACAGCAAGAAGCCCTGTTCGGACCAGACGGGTGTGGGGGTGTGGGGCGCGTTCATTCATGCCTTCACTAAGCAAGAAAGGATGTTGCAGGCGTGTATGGGGATTTCGATATGCCCACGATATGCAGGTCCCGATAGAATGGAGCTCATGCGAGTGCTGATCGTCGAGGACGAAGCTTACCTGGCAGAGGCCATCCAGCAGGGCCTGCGTCTGGAGGCCATCGCTGCCGACATTGCCCTGGATGGGAACACGGCCCTGGAGCTGCTGGCCGTGAACATGTATGACATCCTGATTCTGGACCGAGACATTCCCGGTCCTTCCGGGGATGACATCGCCAGACGTGTGGTGAAATCCGGAAGTGGCCTGCCGATCCTGATGCTCACTGCTGCCACCCGACTGGACGACAAGGCGTCAGGGTTTGAACTCGGGGCTGATGACTACCTCACCAAGCCGTTTGAGCTGAAAGAACTGGTGCTCAGGCTCCGCGCCCTGAACCGCAGGCGTGCTCACAGCAGGCCCCCGGTGCAGGAGATGCTGGGTGTGAGGCTTGATCCATTTCGCCGGGAGGTGTACCGCGAGGGCCGCTACGTTCCATTGACCCGCAAGCAGTTTGCAGTGCTTGAGGCGCTCATGCTGGCCCAGGGCGGGGTGGTCAGTGCCGAGGAACTCCTGCACAGGGCCTGGGATGAGGGTGCCGATCCTTTCACCAATGCGGTGCGCATCACGGTTTCCGCCCTGCGCAAGCGGCTTGGGCAGCCCTCTTTGATCCAGACGGTGCCCGGGGTGGGTTACCGCATCCACAGGGGAGCAGACGCAGAAGGTGCGGAAGTGGATGGTGAATAGGCCACCCGGACTGAGCGTTCGCCTGAAACTGAAGTTGAGTTACGCCGGGTTCCTCATGCTGGCAGGCACCCTGCTGCTGGCGGTGGTGTGGGTGTTTCTGCTGCGTTACGTGCCCGAAAAAATCCACATTCAGGCCGTGCCCCAGACCGAACGTGTGGCCCCCTCCACGGGGCGACCCTTCCCGGATGCTCCGCGGTCTCTGTTCGTGCCCAACCGTTCGGATCTGGAAGAGGCATTTGTGCCAAAAGCGACCCTGGCACTGGTGTTCTTGCTGGTGTTTGGTCTGGTGGGCGGGTGGATTCTCGCAGGAAGAATGCTTTTTCCCCTGACCCGCATCACCCAGGCCACCCGACTGGCAGCAGAAGGGTCCCTCTCCCACCGCATTGCCCTGGAAGGCCCCTCAGATGAATTCCGTGAACTTGCGGATGCTTTTGATGGCATGCTCGAAAAACTTGAGGCCCACGTTGCCGAGCAGCGCAGGTTCGCCGCCAACGCCTCCCATGAACTGCGCACCCCCCTTTCTGTCACCCAGACCCTGCTGGAGGTGGCCCGCAAGGACCCTGGAAAGCTGGAAGGTGAGCTTGTGGAGCGCCTTCACGAGGTGAACCTGAGGGCCATCCACCTCACCGAAGCTTTGCTTCTGCTCAGTCAGGCAGACCAGAGGTCCTTCACCCGCGAAAGGGTAGACCTTTCTCTCATTGTGGAAGAAGCTTCCGAAACCCTCATCCCTCTGGCCGAGAAAAGAGGAATCACCCTGGAGGTTTCCGGTGACGTGACCCCCACCCCGGGCTCTCCCCTGCTGCTGAGGCAACTGGTGATGAACCTCATGCAAAACGCCATTGTCCACAACCTGACAGCGGGCGGAACCGTGTGGGTCACCACGGGCCGCTCTTCCAGTGGGGTCATGCTCTCCGTCGAAAACACCGGGGAGGTGCTCTCCCCCGAACAGGTGTCCACACTGGTGGAACCTTTTGTGCGAGGCACCGGACGCATCCACTCCGACCATGCAGGGGTCGGTCTGGGTCTGGCCATTGCCCGCAGCATCACCCAGGCACACGATGGGAGGCTTTCCCTCACTCCCAGAGCTGCAGGAGGACTCCACATCACGGTGCAGTTGCCTTCACATCCACATGAACGTGACAAACCAGAAAAAGGCCTCAGGCCCTGAAGACCCGGCGTGTGGAGAAGCAAAGACCCTCCTGAAAATCAAAATCTGCTCTCAAGCACTCCAGTATCCCAGAAGACTTTGCAAGTGCCTCAGGGCACAGGAACAGAAGAGGCTTTTCTTTTGCGGGAACGCACTGCAGCCTGGGCTTTGCTTTTCTTCTTGTGGCACACCGTGCACAGGGTTTGCAAATTCTCCAGGCCGCACTCTCCGCCTCCGTCTTCCACGGCCACAATGTGGTCCATCTGCCAGCCCATCATTTTGGGTGTGTCCAGTCCGAATTCGGTGGCCACTTGCTGCAGGTGGCTTTGCAGGTGCTGTTTCAGTTGCTGAGGACTCAAGATGGCCTTCACCCGTTTTTCTTCGGCCCTGACCTGACGGGCAATCCGGGAGTCGCGGGTGTGGGCATCCACACCACATTCAGCGCACACGCCCCGGTCCCGCTCAAAGACTTTCTTTCTGGCAAAAGACGGCATCGAGCGGATCAGCCAGTGGTCCTGACAATCCTGTGAGCACCAGCTGCGCCTTCTGCCGGAGAGAGGGGTGGAGCACAGGCGGCACAACCGGTTTCCATTTTCATCGAAACGCTCAGCAGGCAACTCGGACTGCGGGGTGAAACGCCGGTACCCGGGGGGTTTCTGGCTGTGGGCCACCCGTGCAGTTGCAGCCTTCTGGCGCTCAGCTTTGCTGCTTTTCTGTTTTTGCCTGAGCACTTTTGGCAGGCGAACTTTTCTCACATTGGGCCTTCTCTTGAACCTCAACCTTGAGCAGTCAGGGTTGAGTCGGGGGTTCTACTTTCAGTGCATCTGGGCCAGCTGGATCAGGTTGCCGCAAGTGTCATCAAATACGGCGGTGGTCACCGGTCCCATGTGGATGGGAGGCTGGGTGAAGTGCACCCCGGCTTTCACCAGCCGGTCATGCTCTGCCTGGACATCTTTCACTGCAAAGGAGGCGCAGGGAATGCCGTCATCCACCAGGGCTTTCTTGAAAGGGCCCACAGCAGGGTGTGCATCAGGCTCCAGCAAGAGTTCAACCCCTCCTCGGTCTTCGGGGGACACCACGGTGAGCCAGCGGTAGGCCCCTGCCGGGACATCGGTCTTCTTCTCGAAACCCAGGATCTCCGTGTAAAACTTCAGGGCTTTTTCCTGATCGTCCACAAACACGCTGGTCACAACAATTTTCATGGGTTTGCCTCCGGGGGTGTGGGTTTCAGCCAGCGTTCCACAATCTGGTTGAGGGGTGCAGTGTTGACGTGATGGTGTTTGTAGCGGCCCTGCCGGGTGACGGTGAGAAGTCCAACCTCTTCCAGCACAGCGAGATGCTGGGAGACAGCTTGCCTGGTCATGCTCAGGTTGGATTTGACGCTGAGTCGGGCACAGATTTCAAAGAGGGTCTGACCGTCCCGTTCACAGAGGGCATCAAGAATTTTTCGCCTGGCGGGGGTGGCGAGGGCTTCAAAGAGGTCCGGCACCCGCCGAGTATAGGCAAGTTGTGACTTGCCTGTCAAGGCAAGACCGCTGGGTGGTGCACCACCCAGGTCAACCTGTAACCTCCACACGATCATTGAGCCAGGCCACCCCCACCACCCGGGCGTCCACCGGTAGGGTTCGGTTTCTGGCTTTGTGAACCAGAACCTGCTCCAGGGCAGCCGCCAGGGGTTCCCTGGGCAGAGGCATTGCCTTGTCATGACCTGGCGGTTCATTCTCAAGAAGGCTTTCCAGCATCTCCGGTGGATTGACCTGCCACTGGCTGCCATCAAAGTGCATCAGCACATACTCTTCCCTGAGGATCATGCCCTGGTCGTTTTGCCAGACCAGCACAGCCCCCACCAGAACCCCACGGCCGTGCAAGGTAGATACGGGTTCCGAAAACTCCACTCCAAGGGCCACCTTCAGCAGATGCCTGAGCAAGGGATGACCGATGTCCAGATGGGTGGTTTCCCTGGAGCGCAGTGCAAGGTTGCGATTGAAGGTCACCTTCAGGTTGTGCCGGATGCCCGTCTCCTTGCGAACCTGCTCGGGAAGTTTGAGTTCCCACACCTCACCCCTGTGAAGGCGGCTCGTAACCTCAATCCCGGTGATCTTGACCATGCCCTCCAGGAAGTTCTGCAGGTGCTCAGGGGTCACCTGCAGCTGATCTTTCATCCACTCCTGACTGAATCCAGAAGCGTGACTCAGAAGTTCTTGTTGCCTTGCGGCGGCATCACGTGCCAGAAACAGAGCCTCTTCCAGCTGACTGCGGGTCTGTTCGCGTGTGGCATGTGCCGCCTGTGCGAGCAGGTCCTCCACCTGCAGGGCAGAGGCCAGTTGACCGAGAATTTCGTCTTGCAGACCGGCCCCGTAATCCCCACTGACCTTGCAGAGGTCCGCCGTCACCTGACTGAGGCTCTCATACATGGTGGAGAGGATTTCACTGTCCAGGGTGTCCGCAGATTGCAGATTGAACACCACCACGTTCCGGTCCTGCCCGTAACGGTACAGGCGACCCACCCGCTGTACCAGCCGCATGGGATTCCACGGCAGATCGTAATTGACCATGATGTGGCAATTTCTTTGCAGGTTCAGGCCCTCTCCACCAGCCTCAGTGGAAATCAAAAACTGGGCTTCGGAATTGAAATCCTCAATGACCTGCCTGCGCTCCTCAAGGGACATTGAACCGTTCAACAACCGCACCTTGCCCGGATGCTTTTTCTCCAGGGCTTTGCAGATGTCTTCCTGGGTGGACCGGTACTCTGTGAAAACCAGCAGCTTCTCGTGAGGGCTTTGTTTCAAAACCTGGGGCAGAACATGCTCCATCAGGGTTTGTTTTTTGCTGTCGGTCGGGACCAGCCTTCGGCCCAGATCAATCAGGTCCTTGAGCAAATGTTCCTCTCCCACGAAAAAGGGTGTGCTGTCGGTCCGGGAGTCGGCCTGTTCCTCTTGCTCCACATAACGCTCATCTTCAACCAGGTTGGTGTTTCTGGATTCATCTTCATGGTTCAGTTTCTGCAGTCGCCTTTCGAGGGCGGAGGTGATCGCTTCAAAGCTGCTGGAGGCCAGTTTGCGGTACACGGTCATCACAAAACCAATGGCCAGACCCTTGTGGCCCAGTTCACGGCTGCGGGCATAACCGTTTTTCAGGTACAGCCTGAGTTGCCGGTCAAATATCTTTTCTGTTTCAGAGAGAGGCACGTCCACCCGGTGGGTGGACTTGTGTTTGAAGAGCAGCTTGCCGTCCTTGTCGGTGACTTCCGACTTGCGGTTGCGGATGATCACATCCCTGAGCACTTCCGGCTGGATTTGCACCCGATCCAGCTGCCGCCGCCAGGCTTCACCGGGCCGCAGCAGTTCCAGCAAGGCCCGGAAACGGTCCATCTTGCCCTGGTGCGGGGTGCCGGTGAGAAGCAGCACATTGCGGCTGCGGTTCCTGAGGTGGCTGGCAAGTTCGTATCGTTCAGAAGCCACAAAACTGTTGCCGTACTGAGAGCGGGTGAGGCGGTGTGCCTCATCGAAAATCACGTAATCCCAGTCGTCGGCGGCCAGCAGAGTCTCCAGGTGATTTTCCTGCTTGGCCCGGTCCAGGGAGACAATCACCTGATTTTTGCCATGCCAGTGCCGGGGGTCCTGAATGAAAAAGTCCTGCCCGTAAATCTGGAAGTCCCTGAGGTTGAATTTGGAACTCATTTCCTCCTGCCATTGCCGGGTCAGACCCGCGGGCACCACAATCAGGAAGCGCCTGAGGCCCCTGGATTGCAGGGCGGTGATCAGCAGGCCCACAGAGATGGTTTTCCCCAGGCCCACATCATCGGCAATCAGCCAGTTGAGGCTTCCCGATGTCAGAATGCGGTGGACCAGAGACACCTGGTGGGGCAAGGGGTCAATGTCCAGTTGACTCAGGGCCCCAGTGTTGTGCTGCCAGTGCTGGATCAGGTGAGCCAGTTGTTGCAACCGGAACCGTTCCGGGTGATGCCCTCTGGGGAGCCGTCCCTTCGCCAGCAGGGTGTAAGGGGAGGTGTTCACCCGCACGCACTGCCAGGGAAACCAGTGGGTGTCGTTTGTCTGGTAAAGGTGGACCAGCACCTGCTCCATTCCTGCAAAAACCCGCTGGGTGATGATTTTGCCTTCACCCAGCCGATCTGAGAGGTTCATGCGGTAAACCGTCACCTCGGCACCCACCATCAGGCCACTGCGCAGTTCCTGCACCGGCAGGTGGCTCACCATCTGGTCGTCCCACTGCACTTTGGCTCTGGGTGTGGGGTGCTGCACCACTTCGAGAACTTTGGCCCGGCGTTCGGGTCGGCTTCGGTGTTTGATCAGGGTTCCGGGAACGGGAATCACATGGCCTCCAGCAGATGGTGAACATACACATTCATGTCGATGTGGGGTGGACAATTGCGGATCAGGTGGATCAGCACAAAACACGCACTGGTCTCTCCCCTGAACCAGGGATGATCAGCGTGCAAATCCAAAATGGCCTGCATGGTGAGTTCAATTTCGGTCATGTCCGGCAGGCCATGGAAGCAGGCCACAAACTTCAAGGCATGGTCCCAGGACAGCAGATGCGGTGTGGCCCTCAGCTCTCCATATTTCTTCCAGCTGTACCAGAAGTGATGAGATTCGCTGACCAGGAGGCGGGTGCGGTATGCCAATTCGATGGCTTCGATGCTGTGTCCAGCCTCAATCAATTTCTGCAGGGTGTGGACCCTTTTCCCAATGATTTTCAGGTCAAGTGCTTCAGCCAGGAAGTCAAAGGCGTGACTGACATCATGCCTTAAAGCCAGGTCAGCAGCCCGCTGTTCAGCGATTCGGGTGGTGGTGAGACGTCCATCATCCACTTCACTGGCAGGCTCTGCCACCCCGGTCTCGTCGTCGAGATCCCAGAGGTCAATGACGAAGACGGCCTTGACCTCTTCAGGGCCAGAATCCTGGATCGTTTCAAATTCCAGATCCTGGAACTCTGGCAGGGGGTCGTGCTGCAACACCGGCCCGTCCATAAAATCCCAGGGCTCAGGGAGGTCCAGATCAGGGTCCACCTCCAGCCCATCCAGATGTTCTTCATCCGTCGGTGAAACCTGAACGAATTGCAGCTCGGAACGCCCGTCCAAAACTTCAACGTTCTCCAGCAGAGCCAATCCCTGAGCATTCTGTTCGAAAACATCTGGGCCCAGAATTTCATGTGGATGGATCATTTCATCCAGATCCGAATGGGCCACGGAACATTCCAGGCCGGCCTGCTTCAGTTCTGGAAGGAAATCCAGGAGCGGTGACTGCCACAGTGCACGCCTGAGGGGTTCAAAACCCATGTGGTTTCTGGGGGTGAGGACCTCCATCCGGTGGGTCAGACCCTGCACCTCTTCTTGAAGGTGGTTTTGCAACACCTGCCATCTGTGTGGGCTGGTTCCAGGAAAGTACTCGATCAGGGCGTCCAGTGCCATCTGAATCAGCTGGAAAGTCGGGATTTTTTCGAAAGCCTGCTGGTACTCCTTCAGCTGTGAGAGACTGTATTTCAGCAGCAGGATGTCCTGTTCACTGGGCATGCAGCTTTCAAGGGCCACCTGCAGGGTCTTTGCAGATGCCCGCAAATGCTCCAGTTTTTTCTGCTGGTCCAGGCAGGCCTGCTGGTGGTTTGTGCATCCCGGTTTCCAGTGCACCTGCAACTGATTGTCCAGCCGACTGAGGGCCTTTTGCTTGCGGGCCAGAATCGTTTTCTGTGTTGCCGTGAGCGGACCCTTTTTTTCCTGAAGTTCTGCCATCTGCTTCTTCAGCAGGTCCAGGGTGCCAAAATCTGACACCCGCGCTTCACATTCCTGAATGTCCTGCAAGATGGATTTGCGTTTCTCAAAGAGGGTCTGCCACACCTGCTGGCGCTGTGCGGCCTGTTGCCTGAGGTGATGCAGGTCTTCATTGAGGCTGCTCCGCAAACCCGTGGGAACATGCACAATGTGCTTGACCGGCACATGCTGCAGATGCCGTACGATTTCTTCAAGCACATTGAGCCGGTTGCTCGCTTGCTGCAGGGCTTTTGCAGTGATCTGCTGGGCCTGCTGAAGCTGTGAAAGCCACCCTGGAGTGAGCAACCTGGAGCCGTCGAACAGTTGCCTGGTTTGTGGGTCCAGCAAAAAGACAGAACCATTGACCGCTGCAGGGTGTGCACGGGTGGCCTCTTCAACCATCGGTACTGGGCTCTCGGTGAGGGCAAGGTCTTCTGAGAACAGACCTGTGTCCTCCACCTCTTCAACTTCAAAAAAGAGGGCCAGTGGGGAAGTGAACGCTTCGCTGTCCCACAGGCCAGGCTGATGAGAGGAGGCAGGTGTTTTCACCTCAGGGATGGGCTGCACGGGCTCAAAGAGCTGCACGGGCTGAAGAAAAGCCTCGTCCAGCAAGTGGTCATCTGATGACTCAACCTGTTCTGTAAATGCCAGGCCCTGTCCTTCTGATGGGTCCAGAAACACCGGATCCAGGTCCAGTTCTGCTGAAGGGGCAGAGGACAAAAGTTCATCAGAAGACAGGTCCAGTGCATCGACTTCAAGGGTGCTTCTTTCTGTGTGAAGGACCTCTGATTCGATGCCCAGCGCATCCAGCTCTGTCACAGCTTGCAACTGGACCGTTTCTGTTTTCTGGTGTTGATCCTGATGGGCCAGCAAAGTGAGACGCATGGCAAGCACCTGCAGCAACTGGTGTTGCAGGGTCACTGAGTCATTTGCCTCCGTAGTCAATTCGGGGGTGTCTTCCCGCGCCGGCTCCACCTGCAAGAAAACATGCAAGCTGTGCTGCGTTTTGGGGAAAACAGGGGCTGCAAACCCTTTATGTTGGTTGGGCGGGTCCAGCAATCTCAGAGCAACAGCAAGACCCGCCACCTGATCTCTGGCGGCGCTGAACTCCTGCTGTGCCTGGGTCAGGGAACTGATGTGTGGAAATTTCTGCTGAATGTCCCTGAGCAAGGCGTCGTGCCTTTCCAGGATTTCCCTGGCCTCAAAAGCCGCCTGGTAAAGTTCACATTGAGACCGGTGAAATTTGAGCACCTGTTGCTCTTCAGGGGTGAGCCGTATTGTGAGACGCTCCCGGTGCAGGGCGTCTTTCTCCTGTTGCAGGCTTTGCAACCTCGTGTGACATCCCTGCCAGCCCTGTTCCAGGGTGGTCGCTCCGAGTTTTGCCAGGAAAGGCTGAAGTTCACGTTGCAGGGTTTCCATTTCCGTCTGCTTGCTTTTGTGTTCCGCCCGGTACTGGGGCAACAGCAATTTCATGCGGTGACCGAAGCCCTGCTGACCGAGTTCCTCTTGCAAGACCATCCAGCGGGTCAGCGCTTGCAGGTGAACCTGATGTTCTTCGATGCTCGCGGTGAGGTGGACCAGGCGGGATTGCATCTGATCAAGATCACCCTTGCGCCGGTGAAGAGTCCTCAGGTCTGCTTTTTGCAGCAGAGGCATCAGGGCCTCAGGAACCACCACCGATCGAAGATCCTCAAGAGACAGATCCACATCTGACAATCTCTCCTGATGGACTTTCCACATGTTGAGCAGGCGGTTGGCCTCTTCAAGCTGTGCCAGGGCCAGTTGATTTGCATTTCGCAGGTGCCAGTGCCTGGAGACTTCAACCCTGAAGTCGGTTTTCAGCAGATCAGTGCACCTCGCGAGTCTTGAGGTGTTGGCGGTCTGCAACGATGTGACGTGAATTGTGGACGGAACTGCGGACAGGGTCATGGTCACCTTTTCATGGAAAACGGAACAGCTGAAATTCTGGCGGCCTCTTGCTTTTGTGTTTTCAGCATACAACTGTTGAGCGACACATAACGTCGCGTGGTTCTTGCATTTTCAGTGAATCCATGTATTGTTAAAAATTTGTAACTTTTTGTGGCAATATGCTTTGATTTGTGTTCAGTTCTTTTCTCTGTTGATGTTTTGCTTGGGCAAATTCCCTGTTTCTTCAAAATTCATCACCAGACTTGCAATGGGCATCCAGTAAGCTGGGATCAGCCCACACATCCTGCGACACTTCCTGACGCACGCATGTGGTTCAATCAAATCAAACTCGCTTCGTGAAAGGTTCCTGCTCATGACCCACCGACTCTCCCAGGCCCAATGGAACACCCAGCATCCCATTCAGGACTTTCCAGGCCTGCAATCCCACCACTACGAGCACCCGGATGACCGCCGCCTGCTCAGCACCGCACGCAACATCAAGGGTTTTGACACGGTGTTCAAGGCCCTTTCGGGAGCCATGTTCGAACGCCAGGGTTACCTGATGGATCTGGCCAACCACATCAGGGTGGGTCCGGTCCAGCACCCACAGCTGTACCGGGTGTTCCAGGAAACCGTCAGGGCCCTGGACATTCCTGAGCCTGAGCTCTTCATCAGCAACAGACCCGGCATCAATGCCTACGCCACAGGCAGCAACAAGCCTTATGTGGTGTTGCACGCCGATCTTTTGCACGTCATGAGCAGCCGGGAAATCCAGTGGGTGATTGCTCATGAGCTCGGTCACATCAAAAGCGGGCATGTGCTTTACCAGTCCATGATGCAAGTGCTGACCTCCGGTGCCATCAACCTCATTCCTGGGATCGGGATCCTGTTCCAGCAGGGCTTGCAGCAGGCCCTGCTGCTGGGACTCATGCACTGGTCCAGGGTGGCCGAATTCACTGCAGACCGGGCCGCTGCCCTGGTGACCGGTTCTCCTGAACTGGGCGTCCAGACCCTGCTCAAACTCGCTGGTGGCTGGGTGGACCCGGACCATTTCAACCTGGACGCCTTCATGAAGCAGGGAGAGGAGTTCAGCAGCATCAGCGACACCTTCAGTGGCAAGGTCTACAACCTGATGTCGGGCGTGCTGGAAATGACCCACCCTTACCCGGTGATCCGTGCCAAAGCCCTGCAGGAGTGGCACCAGTCCAGCACCTATCAGGGCCTGGTGCGGCAGGAGCATCTTCAGGGCCTCGACCAGCACTACAGGCTCTACCCCCATCCAGGTGCCAGGTGTGAAAAGTGCAGTGCTTTTGTGGCTGACCAGCATGCGCAGTGCCCCAACTGCCAGCACCCCAGGACGAGCCAGACCCTCCACATGTCCTTGCCGGATGAAATCAAGTGCACCTGCCACCGCTGCCAGAAAACCAACAGCCGCTATCAGGTCTACTGCTTTCACTGCGGGGAGAAAATTCAGGACCACCTGTTCAAAACCGTCAAACCCCAGGAATCCACCGAAGTCACCCGTGAAGCGGGCAGTGTCACCCCCAGAACCTCAAAAGCCCAGTACAGCACCAGCAAACTGACCGGAGGGCTGGGAAACCTGGTGAACCAGTCCCTGAAGGGGAACGAACAAATTCTGCAAGAAGTGGAAACCAATATGGGGATTGGACTGGCCTTCACCACTGATCGCATTCTGGTGGTTAAAGCCGGGCTGGTGGCTGCAGGCGGATTTGGGAAAACTGTGCAGCACTCATTCTACTACGATAACATCGAAGAGCTTCATTTGAAACGCGGTAAACCCATGCCAAAGCCAGGACAGGACCCCAACACCATCAAAGAACTGGTGGTGTTTGCCATTCATCTGAAAAACAAACCTCTGCCTCAGAACCTTTTTGTGGACCTTCCACTGCTAGAACAATCCAATGTTCTGACCTTGCTCAACGACAATCCCTTTGGCGTGCTGAGAACCTTCCTGAATCAATTTCAGTGGAAAACAGCTCCTCAGGCAGAGCAAACACCTGCAACCCCAGAAGCAACACCTGATCTGATGATGCTGTTGCGCATGCTGGACAGCGGAAAAATCAGCCAGGAGCAATTCACACTGCTTTCCAGCAAACTGCAGGCCTGAACGGTCAAAGGAGTGATGGTCATGAACCCAGCACAACACCCAGAGTATGAACTGGAGAAGAAAGTCCTTCGCCAAACTGCTTTGCTGATCGAAGAGGAAATTGAGCATCACCGCACAGGCCGCATGGAAAGTGGAGGCAACAACTGGACCAACCGCAACCTGAACCTCAGCATCCGCGAAGAGGCGCTGAAAAGTCTGGAGGACAACCAGTACAAACCTTACTTTGCACGGATGGAATTCACCGACAGCACCGGAAAAAGACAGAATTTCTATTTTGGCAGGGCACACATTCGCATGCCTCACATGACGGTGCTCAGCTGGCAGTCCCCTGTGTATTCCCTGTTCATTCAGGGCAATGCAAAACAACAGAGCTATTATGTTCCTGGGACCAAAAAAAACCATCAGGTGAACCTGCTGCTCCGTCGAAGGTTTGAACTGAACCTGTATCAGATCCACTACATGAATGACGAGGTGGATTACCGGCAAACCCATACTGGAACAACCGCCTCAGAAAATTCGTTTTTGATTCGCAAACTTTCACAACGTGGAGATCCTGGCTTGCAGGACATCGTGGAAACCATTCAGGTGGATCAAGACCGCATCATTCGGGCAGACTTGAAACTGCCTGTGATTCTTCATGGGGTGGCCGGAAGTGGAAAAACCTCTGTGGCCTTTCACCGTCTGGCTTATTTGCTCTTCCCCGAGTCGGGTTACAACCTGAAAACTTCAGATGTGCTGGTTCTCGCACCCAACCGTCGTTTTCTGCATTACGTCCGGGATCTTCTTCCTGCCCTTGGGGTCAAAGGGGTCCAACAGGTGACTTTTTTTGACTGGGCTTTCAGTCAGATTCGGGAGGACAGGCACGTGCTTTTTGACGCTGCACAGACCGTGGAAGATCCCCACTTTGATTCTTTCCTGCGCGTTCAGAACAGTCCAGAGCAAAACAGGGCCTGGCGGAGTTCTGCGCTGAAAAACAGTCTGAAATTCAGGAAAGTGCTGGACCGTTATGCCCATCATTTGTACACCCGCATTCAGTTGCCAGACCAGGACGTCTCTTTCGAAGAGCAACTTGGTGCACAAGTGGTTCAGGTGGTGTTCTCACCTCATGCTCTGCAAGAAGCATTGCGCACTGCATTTGAAACCCACACAGGATACGGTGAACGAAGGCAGCAGTTCCTGCAAAACCTGCAAGAAGACTTCATGCAAAAACACATCCAAAAGTTTGGACTGCCCAGGGATGCAGAAGACCGCGCCTATCTGCAAAGCATGACAGCCAAAATCAACACCCACTTTGGGAGGCTTTACCGCAGGTTCAACCTGGCTGGATTTTACAGGGAATTGTTTGAACTGGAGACCCTGCAACAGGTGGCTGCAGGCCTCCTCTCGACTGACGAGATGGCGTGCCTTGCAGCAAAAGCCCCTCGAAAATCACGCAAACCGCAAGATGAAGACCCTGATCAAGAGGTCACCAGCACGAGCCTGGAAATGGCTGATGTGGCACCCCTCTATGCCCTGTTCAGACGCCTGACCGGTGCTCCAGGTCCCCAGTATCGACACATCATTGTGGACGAAGCACAAGACTTCACACCCCTGCAATTTGCGCTGCTCAGGGAACACAACGTTGAAAACTCTTACACCATCGTTGGAGACACCGCACAAAACATCTTCGCCCACCGTGGACTGGACAGCTGGGACACCCTTGAAGAGGTTCTGGGAACCTCGGCCATGCGCGAAAAAATCACCCAGAACTACCGGAGCACCAGAGAAATTGTGCTGCTGTGCAACGCAGTGCAACAGGCCGTCCGGGGGAAACAATCCCTTTCTGCAATTCCGGTGGAGCGCTCAGGCCCAAAACCCGTGTTCCACCAATCTGATCATGAAGATCGACTGCTGCAGGTGATGACAGAAGAACTGTTCCAGCTGGCGGATCGGGGTCGAAAAAACATCGCGGTGCTGACCCGGGACCAGAAACAGGCAGAAGCCATCAGCAGGTGGCTTGAGCAGCATCACATCCCCAACAACCTGCAACTGGAAAACAATCCCAGGGCTGCCGACCAGAACCCCGACAGCATCGTGAGTGTGCTGCCTGTGGCGGTCTCCAAGGGCATGGAGTTTGAGGCCGTGATGGTGTATGACGTCAGTGAAGCCAACTATTCTTCCCAGAACCCGGTGCTGGGGAAACTGCTGTTTGTGGCGGTGTCCCGCGCGCTCCATGAACTCCACCTTTACTCCGTGGGCCAGGCATCAGAACACCTGAAATTGACCCGAGGGGTACGCAAAAACCATTTTCATGACGGCACCAGCCCCAGCAAACCGCTCAGCAAAACCCCACCGCCCCCCCCAGCAAAAGCAGCATTAAAGAAAAACCCATCACCACAGAGCAGCGTTCATCCCACACAAAAACAGCGCACCTCCTATTTCATTCGCCTGAAATCCCATGCCAGACCTTACCAGGACCTGCGCGAACAGGTTCACACCCTCACTGCAGACTTCAATGATGGGGAACTTCAGTACTACCTGCTTCACCGTGCAACATTCCGCGAACTCCTGGGGGATGATTTTGTTGTGGACATGGATGCAGAATCCAGGGACCTTTCTGGCAAAGTCAGTCGTGAACTGCTTTTTCTTTACCAGCTCGGCAAGCGTTGCATTGAATCAGGAACGGTACCCGGGCTCAGAAAGCCTGACAATGTTCCCTCAGACATCTGGCAAGAGTGGCTTTCTTTCCCCTCAGAGTCCCTCAGGCTTCTGCTCGTCCATGAAGTCATCCGACTGAAAAAGGAACTGTACGCCAACCCAGTCTCCGTCAGCCAGGAAACCCTGGATTTGTTGATGGCGTTTGAACCCAGAGGCAACCCAGAACCTCAGCTTGACCCTGCGCCTGCTACACAGGACATCCCACAGGTGAAGCCATTCCAGGGTGCCCTCTTTGCGGTCTATCAGTTGCCAAAGTTTGAATTGCAACTGACCCGACAGCCAGTCCTTATGTCCTCAGGTGAAATGAAATTCTGGTCGAGCAATCAGCGTTTCCTGAACCATCTTCTGGGTGACGGCCTGGTCCAGACGGTCAATCAATTGATTCAACAGTCACCGGAAGGCTCTGGAGGACGCACTGTGGACAGCCTGGTGCGTGATCTGGTGCAACTCGGCATCAACAGCCTCAAACATCAGGTGAAACCCGGACACCACCGGCCACAAAACATTCCTGAAGCCCAGTGGGACATGTGGATGAAATACCGTTCGTTGATTTTGATCTTTGAAACCAACGTCAATGATGCCCAGCACATCATGAGAGAGTTGTACTACAACCGCGATGAGGTGACCGAGAAAACCCTGAAGATCTTGCAGCGGAACATTCAGAAATTGATTGAACATCCAGAGTGGCCGGTTGTTGTTGCTTCCGAAGAGTTCTTCACCGAGTACCTCAGGCTCAACCCAAAAGCCCGCCACAAGAAGCACAAACCTGCAGGCAAACTCCAGGAGATGATCGACCGAAAATACCATCTGGTGTTGATCAAGCATTTCCTGCCAGAAATTTTGCGGTTCAAAGAGATGGGGACCTCAAGTTTCAACTCTGGACTCATGGTGAACAAAATCTCCTCCATCGCCCGGGGGCTGGGGCTGTGAATTTGTGTGATCCCCTCTCTGCACCTCAAACTGCGTCATTCCCTGTCGCCACATCTCTGTAAGATCAGAACGGTAAGATAAACTGCAATGACCAGAGAACAGAGCTACCAGTCAATTACCCGGGGATTTTTGATGCAAGAAACGCTGACTGTGGTGCGTTTGTTGCATGAAGGCAAAAGCTGGGAAACCATCCAGAAGGCCGTGATGGAAGACGACCTGTTTGAGCAATCCAACCGAACCACCCGCAAAAATTCGTTCAGGGAGATCAGAAGGCGACTGAAAAACATCCCTGAAGCATGGTGGGCGGAAATGCTTGACGCCTCGCTGGACAACAAAAAAATCATGAATTACCTGATCGTTTTGCAAGACAATCGTCTGATCCGGGAATTCATGCTGGAGGTGGTGAGGGAAAAAATGCTGACTTTGCAACAGGGGGTCACCCGTCAAGACGTGCGGGGCTTCATGGAGCGCAAACGTCTCGAGTCCGAAGAGGTCAGAGGCTGGACTGAAAGCACGATTGTTCGGACCTCCCGCAATTTGCTGATGATGGCGGTGAGTGCAGGCGTGCTGGAGAAGTCCGGCGATGAGCACCGCATCACCCCTCCCTACATCAGTGAAAACATCAGGAACCTGCTTTTGAAGCATCACATGAGACCGCTGTTGCTGGCTGTGCTGGATCGGAGTGAGGCATGATCCAGATCAACACCGAAGTCAAAGAGCGGCTCGAAAAACTTCCAAAGGTGCTCAGCGACCCGCAATTGCTGTCGGGGAAAGGCATTGGCAATGAAATCGGGTTTTACATCTTCGATTATGACCCCGAGGACGAACCCACCGTGCAGAGGTATCTGCAGAAAGAACTTCAGAAGAAACTGGATTTCCCTGTGCTCGAAATCCATCTGTACCAGCTGGTGATGGAGTACCTGCAAAACAATGAGCTTCTCGAAGCCTGTTTTGAACTGGAACAGACCGAGGGCACCCACGCCCTGGAAGATGCCCTGAAAGACGCCCTGCAGATCGATGGACTGGCCGAGCTGCTTTTTTCCAGGGTGGAAAGCCACCACCAGATGGTGTTCATCACCGGGGTGGGGGCAGCGTGGCCGATGCTGCGCAGCCACACCGTGCTGAACAACCTGCACGACAAGCTCGATCAATTGCCCGTGATCATGTTCTTTCCCGGCACCTACACCGGGCAGGAACTGCAACTGTTCTCCACCTTCAAAGACGACAACTACTACCGGGCTTTCCGTCTGCTGCCCAGATCCTGAATCCAAGGAGACCCCAGAACATGACCCTTTTGATAGAAGAGCTGTTCACCCGCAACATCAACCGCAACATCAATGGCGTGATCAAGGTCGGTCAAAAAGACCAGGAGAACGTCCATCAGGAACTCGATGAGTACGTGATCACCAGTGAACTCAGTGGTTACTTTCACAAGTTCTTTGACTTCTATGCTGGTTCTTTTTCCCAGCCCACCGACAAGATCGGGATCTGGATCAGTGGTTTCTTTGGGAGCGGCAAATCCCACTTTCTGAAGATTCTGTCCTACCTGCTGGAAAACAAAGAGGTGGATGGCAAAAAAGCAGCAGACTTCTTTGATCTGGACAAGGTCAAAGACCCCATTTTAAAAGCCAACATTGACAAAGTGGCAGGTGCTTCTGGTCATACGGATGTGCTGCTCTTCAACATTGATTCCAAATCGAGTGCCAGCAGCAAAACCGACAAGGAAGCCATCGTGAAGGTGCTGCAAAAAGTCCTGGACGACCACCTGGGTTACTTTGGCGCGAATCCCGGACTGGCACAATTTGAAAGGCAACTGGATCTGGATGGCAAGTATGGGGCTTTCAAGGCCCACTACCAGCAGGTGGCCTCAAAAAGCTGGGAAGACGACCGTCACGCCTTCAAACTGCGTCCTGCCCAGTTCAGAAAAGCCCTCTCCCTGACGTTGCAGATCAGTGAAGAGGAAGCCAGACAGGCCATTGACAGCATCAGCCCCACCTATTTCATCAGCATTGACACCTTTGCCAGGGAACTGAAAGCCTATCTGGACCGCAAAGGCAAGAACAGCCGCATCATCTTCATGATCGACGAGGTGGGCCAGTACATCGGGGACAACACCGATTTGATGCTGAACCTGCAAACCGTTGCCGAGGACCTGGGCATCCACTGTCCTGGCCGGGCGTGGGTGATGGTGACCAGCCAGGAGGCCATTGACTCCATCACCAAACAGAGTGCCATGGCCGGACGGGATTTCAGCAAAATCCAGGGCCGCTTCCGGCACCGGGTGAACCTCAGTTCCAGCAACTCTGACGAGGTGATCAAACTGCGTCTGCTGGGCAAAACCCCGGAGGCAGAGGCTGCATTAAAAGCCCTTTACGCCGACAAATCCGCCATTTTGAAGAACCAGATCTGGTTCAGTGAGGGCACCGCAGACATGCCCACCTACACAGGTGAAACGGCATTTGTGAGTGCCTACCCTTTTGTGCCGTACCAGTTCAAGCTGCTGCAGCACTCCTTCACCCAGATCCGCACGATGGGTTCCAGCGGAAAACACCTGGCCAGTGGTGAACGCAGCATGCTGGACGCCTTCCAGGCCGCAGCGCAGCAGGTGGGCAACCAGCCTCTGGGTGTGCTGGCTCCCTTCCACACCTTCTATGCTGCCGTGGAAGGCTTTCTGGACCACAACATCAAACAGGTCATCGAAGGGGCCAAACAGAACAGCAAACTGAAAAGCCTCGATGTGGACCTCTTAAAGACCCTCTTCCTGATCAAGTACGTCAAGGAGATCAAAGGAACGGTCGAGAACCTGACCACCC
Source organism: Deinococcus cellulosilyticus NBRC 106333 = KACC 11606 (assembly GCF_007990775.1). Taxonomy (NCBI): domain Bacteria; kingdom Thermotogati; phylum Deinococcota; class Deinococci; order Deinococcales; family Deinococcaceae; genus Deinococcus; species Deinococcus cellulosilyticus. The sequence continues at coordinate 25,191 of NZ_BJXB01000029.1, forward strand.
TGAGCCTGTCCCACATCGATCAGGTGAGACTCGACCTGAAAAAACAGGTGGAAGCAGCCCTCCTGAGGCTGGAAAAAGAAACCCTGATTTCCCGCAACGGCGAGGAGTACAGCTTCCTCACCAACGAAGAGCAGGATGTCGGGCGTGAGATCAAGCAGGTGGATGTGACCAGCGGGGAAATCACCCAGGAACTGCAAAGCATCCTCTGGGATTCCATCTTCACCCAGAAACAGATTAAGGTGGACAACCGTCCGGGGTATCCCTTCACCCGCAAAGTGGATGGACTGAACCATGGTCAGGTGGCAGGAGACTTCAGCCTGCATGTGATCACCCCGGAATACCTCCAGACCCACCTGCAGACGGATGCCGCAGCCATGCTGCACACCGGAAATGGCAGTGAAGTGCTGGTGCGTCTGCCAGAACAGGCCGAGTACATTGAAGAAATCCGGGAGTGGTTGAAGACCAACAAGTACATCAAGCAGAAAAACACCTCTGCACTCAGCCCTTCCATGCAAACCATCATCAACCAGCGGGCCGAGGCCAACAACCGCCGCAAGGCCCGCATTGAAACCCAATTCAAAAACGCGCTGCAAGAAGCGGCTGTGTTCGCCTCTGGAAACAAAGTGGCCGTGGGCTCCAGCGACCCCAGAGAAATCCTGATGGCGGGCCTCAGAAGCCTGATCGAGAACACCTACACCAAGTACGGTTACGTGCAGAGCCACTACCAGAATGACAGCCAGTTGCAGGGTGCCCTGAATCCACAGACCCAGCAGGATTTGCAGGGTGAGGTGGCGAACGAACAGGCCCGCAAGGATCTGCTCAATTTCCTCAATCAGGAACACAACAAAGGGGTCAAAACCACCGTCAAAACCGTGCTGGAGCGCTTCAAGGTGCGTCCTTACGGCTGGAGCGAACTGGACGTGCTCGGGGTGATGCTGGAACTGTGGTGCGACAACAAGATTGAGATGCTGCACCAGATGCAGCCTATGCAGATGCTGCCCGCCCAGAACAAGCAGCTGATCACCAACCTTCAACTGAGCAAAAAACAGGACGAATACGTGGTGCGGCCCTCTGAAGTCACCAACCCCTCCCACATCAAGGTGGCCCGTGAACTGGCCAAAGAAATCTCTGATTTCCCCAACCCCTCCATTGATGCTTCGATCCTCAGAACCCAGTTCCTGACGGTGCTGGGCAACCTGCAAAAATCGCTGGAGACCTTCAAAACCACGGCAACCGCTGGCAACTATCCCTTTCAGGAAGACATTGTTCGCCTTCTTGAGCGGGTGCATGAGCTGCTCAGCACCCCCAACCAGGCCCAATTCTACGCCACCATCGCAGGCATGGAAGAAGCCCTTCTGGATGATCTGGACGTGCTGCACAAGATCCAGACCTTCTTCAAACCTGCCCAGCAGGGTCTCTTTGATGCCACACGCAAGCACCTGTCCGAAATTGGCACCGACGAGCAGTACATTCAGGACGAAGCACTGAAAAATCGGGTGCAAACCGCGAAAAAAGTCCTCTCTCTGAAAGACCCCACAGGAGAAATTCCCAAACTCTCTGGCCTGCTGAGCCCGGTGCTCAGCCACCTGAAAGAAGTGCTGGAAGAGGAACGCAAAGCCGCCCTGACCGCCTGCGACAACGAATCCAGAGGGGCCATCAACCTGATGGATGAACTCGCCAGTCACCGGGTGGATCCCTCCCCGTACACCCGACCCATGCTGGATTTGCGGGACCGCATCGAGAAAGCCCAGAGCATCACCGCACTCAGGGCACAGCTCAGTGAAATCAAACCCATCAGTTACAAGGTCACCGATGCCCTGACCGAGCAGATCAACCTTGCCATGAGCAAAGGCCCAGATGGGGGCGGAGACACTGTGGTGGTCGCAGCGAAACCCATCAAGACCCTCAAGGCCAACACCTACATCAAGAAGGCCATCATCGAAACCCCTGAAGATGTGGAGGATTACCTGGAAGGTCTGAGGAAAGCCATGCTGAAGGAGCTGGCGGCTCTGAATCGGGTGCGGATTGAGTGAGCCGAGAGCCGAGGGCCGAGAGCCGAGGGCAACAGGCAGGGCTGTCCCTGTCAGGCGTTTGGAGGAAGATCCCCCTGCCTGTCGTTGCACTCCAGGCTGTCCCCCTTGACGAAGGGGGATCGATGGGAGTCTTAAAGGGCTGCACTTTAAGTTGACCTACAATCCCCCTTTCTCAAGGGGGAACCGCAGAGCGCCAGCGATGCGCAGGGGGATCTGACCCCAGAGGAAAAAATGAACAGAACAAAAATCAAAAATTTCGCGACCCTGGCCCGCAAGGAACTTCACGAGCAGACCGAGGCAAGGCTGCAAGGTTTTGGCATCACCCGCAAAGGGATTGAGACGGCAAAAGACATCACCGGGGGTCTGGTGATTGGTGGGAAGACCGTCAACCTGAGTTCGCAGGAGAAAGCCCAGTATCAGGACCTGATCAAGCATGTGGCCCAGCATGGGTTTGAGGCCACCGTGACCGAGATTGCCTACACGTGGTTCAACCGGCTGTCTGCCCTGAGGTACATGGAAGTGAACGGCCTGATGGACCATGTGCTGTCCAGCAGCACCTCAGGGGCATACCCGGACCTGCTGGAACATGCAGACACCCTGATTGCAGGGGGAGAATTTGACGGCATCTCCGTGCAGGATCTGGAGGAGTGGCGCGGTCTGAATTTGCCCAACACCGAGGAGTTCATTTACCGGAGGCTGCTGGGGGCCAGAATCAGGCAACTGGCAAAAGGCCTCCCGAGCATTTTTGATTCTGGGGAGAAACCGCACCTTGAGCTGTTCATGCCGCCGAACCTGCTGCACACGGACAGTCTGCTGCGCAAACTGGTGTCTGACATTCCAGAGGAAGACTGGCGGGACATCGAGGTCATCGGGTGGCTGTACCAGTTCTACATTTCCGACAAGAAGGATCAGGTGATCGGGGCGAAAAGCAAGGTCAAGGCAGAGGACATCCCTGCGGCCACCCAGCTGTTCACCCCCCACTGGATTGTGCGTTACATGGTGGAAAACAGCCTGGGAAGGCTCTGGCTGGAGCACCACCCCGAAAGCCAGCTCAGGACCGTGATGCCTTACTTTCTGGAAAATCCAGAGCAGCCGCTGGATGTGCGAAATGAAGTGCTGACCCCGCAAGAACTGAAGGTGCTGGACCCGGCCTGCGGAAGTGGGCACATTCTGGTGTACGCCTTTGACCTGCTGTTCGAGATCTACCGGGAGCAGGGCTACCCCGAGCGGGACATCCCGAAAATGATTCTGGAGCACAACCTGTACGGGCTGGACATTGATGAGCGGGCCGCGCAGCTTGCCAGTTTTGCCCTGGTGATGAAAGCCGCCCAGAAGAACCGCCGGATCTTGCGGAACCCCCCGGAGGTAAACGTCCTGCAGGTGAAACCCACCCGCTTCTCTCCCCTGTTTGGTGCCCAGGCCCCTGCCCGTCCCGCTGTGCAGGGGGCACTGGGATTTGGGAGTGCACCGGAGAAAGACCAGAGCCTGTTCAGTGGGGCGATCAACCCGGTAAACTGGCAACCCCTGCTGTACGCCTTCAAGGATGCCGACAACCTCGGGAGCCTGATCACCCCTCCAGAAGACGTGAATTACCCTCTGCTGCATGAGCAGGTGCAGCGTCTGGAGCAGGAAAGAGGGCTGGGGTCTGATTTGCTCCCGGAACTCAAACACTACCTCAAACAGGCTGATATTCTGAGGTTTAAGTATCATGCTGTGGTGGCAAATCCTCCGTATATGGGCAATCGAAACCTTAATGATACAGTCAAATCATATCTCGAATCAAATTTTAAAGAAGCAAAAGCCGATTTATTTTCATCATTTATACTAAAATGCTGTTCTTTAACTTCGATTAAAGGACACCTAGGCTTCACAACGCCCTATGTATGGATGTTCATATCTTCTTACGAAAATTTAAGGAATGTTTTATTAACGACTAAAACCATCACTACCCTTGTGCAACTTGAATACAACTCGAGCTTTGAAAATGCCCGAGTTCCAGTCTGCGTATTCACAATTAAAAATATGAAAACTCCAAATTATAAAGGTAGTTACATAAAACTTTCTGATTTCTATGGATTTGATATTCAAGGCTTAAAAACCTTAGAAGCAGTAAAAGATGAATCGTGTAGTTATAGATATAAAATCACTGCAGAAGAATTGTTATCTATACCTGGGTCACCAATTGCCTATTGGCTCAGCAAAAAAATGATTGATGTTTTTAGTTCTTCGGAACGAATATCTAATCTATCAGAAACTAAAAAAGGAATGGGAATTGGCAATAATGATAGATTTGTTCGTGAGTGGTTTGAAATAAGTGAACATACAATGTTCATAAACTGTCAAACAAGGATAGAAAATATCGAATCTAAAAAGAAATGGTTTCCTTACAATAATGGTGGGGATTTTAGAAAATGGTATGGCAATAATGAAACGTTGGTCAACTGGTATAATGACGGAGAAGAAGCTAAAGAAAACGCCACGCGAAAGAACAATGGAGGACATTGGTCAAGATATCTAGTTAGTCTTAACTTTTTCTTTTTACCATCAGTTACATGGAGCGCAATTACTAGTGGAAAATTCTCATCTAGAGCATCGCGCGGTGGCGCATTATTCTCAAGCGCAGGCATGTGTCTATTTGGTGACAGGCGTCATGAAGTAATGGCTCTTTTAAACTCGAATGTGGGCCAAGCTTTCTTAAACGCGTTGAGTCCAACCCTTAATTTTGGTGCTGGAGAGATAGGTAGGGTTCCTTTTGTATATCACCAATCTTTCAACCTTTCTAACCTAATTGATAGTGCGATACATATCTCCAAAACCGATTGGGACAACTTTGAAACCTCCTGGGACTTCCAGACCCACCCCCTCCTGCGCTCCAGCCACCCCAGAATCAAAGACGCCTTTTCAGAGTGGGAAAAGCTGTCCAGCGATGCCTTCTATGAACTGAAGCGTCTGGAAGAGGAAAACAACCGGTACTGGATCGACGCTTACGGCCTGCAGGACGAACTCACGCCAGAGGTGCCAGAGGAGCAGATCACCATTCGCAAGGCAGATCTGGGGCGGGACGTGAAAAGCCTGCTGTCTTACGCGGTGGGCTGCATGATGGGCCGTTACAGCCTGGACACGCCCGGTCTGGTTCACGCAGGGCAGCCTTTTGACCCCGGCAAGCACCAGAAGTTCCCGGCAGATGCAGATGCCATTTTGCCCGTCACCACAGAAGCGTACTTTCAGGACGATCTGGTGACCCGCTTTCAGGAGTTCCTGAAGGTGGCTTATGGTCCTGACCGCCTCTCTGAGAACCTGGAATTTGTTGCAGACGCTCTGGGCCGCAAAGGGAACGAGAGCGCCCTGCAGACGATCCGGCGGTACTTCGTGACCGAGTTTGCCTCGGACCACATCCAGACCTACAAGAAACGCCCGATCTACTGGCTGTTCACCAGCGGGAAACGCCGGGCGTTCAATGCCTTCGTGTACCTGCACCGCTACACCCCGGACACCCTGGCAAGGCTCAGGACCGATTACGTGCTGGAACTGCAAACCCGCCTGGATGCCCAGCTGTCCCTGGCAGAAGCAGAAGCGGCCAGCAGCTCAGGTGCCCAGAAAAGGAACGCTGAAACCCGCATCAAGAATTTGAAGCTGGACATCGAAGAGGTGCGGGCGTACCAGCTCAAAGTCCAGCAGTACGCAGACCAGCGCATCGCTCTGGATTTAGACGATGGGGTGGCCTACAACTACACCCGCTTCAAGGGCATCGTGTACGAAGGAACCGACCTCAAGATGGCAGATCTGGAGAAAAAAGCCCAGTGGAAAATGGATCTGCTGAAGGAACAGGGGCTGGGGTAAGCAGGTTTCTGGTGGTAGGGGCGCAGCGTGCTGCGCCCCTTGCAACGAATCTTTGATAAAAAGTACTTACCAAAAACACCCTAAAGAGAGGAATTCCGTGGAAAAAACTACTCCTCAAACCATAGAACATTTGCTGACCTTGCCCTATAAAATTGAACTCTATCCAGAGCCCGAAGGAGGATTCACTGCTCTCCATCCTGAGCTTTCTGGCTGCATGACTCAAGGGGAAACCGTAGAAGAGACATTGCAAATGCTGCAAGAAGCCAAGGAAATCTGGTTGGAGACAGCACTGGAAATGGGGTTACAGATTCCAGAGCCTGATTCAGTGAAACCCAAGTCCAGAAAACAGGGATAATACACCCATGATCGAACGCCTGCGCCTGAAAAATTTCACAGCCTTTGAAGACCTGGAGCTGACCTTCAGCCCTGGGGTCAATGTTTTGATCGGGGGGAATGGAACGGGGAAAACCCATGTTCTGAAGGCAATTTATGGTCTCATTCGAGGACCAAGCAGAAGTGGATGGGGTGCTGATGGGATTCCAGACTCATTCATAAAAATCTTTCTTCCACTCGACAACGACTTATCAAGACTTCAACGCACCCAGGGTAATTCCACGCTCGTAGAAGCCACAATCTCTGGGTATGGCAAGCTGGATTTCCGTTTACCCCTTCCAGATGGATCAGCAAAACTGCGCTTCCCAAATGCAGCCCAAAAAATCACAGGTAAAAATGTTCTTTTCATGCCTGCAAAAGACCTCATTGGTCACGCCAAGGGTCTACGTTCAATTTTGAAGCTTTATCAAACTGCATTTGACCAGACCTACACAGATATTTTAGACATCGCTTTTTTACCAAGTTTACAGGCAGAGAATCAGCTGTTTCAGCCCATTCTGGAAAAATTAAAGCAATATATGGGTGGCGGTATTCCCAAAGTAGAAGAAGATCAATATTTCTTGAATCACAAAGGCAAGGAAATAGAGTTCAATCTGGTCGCTGAAGGCTGGAGAAAAATCGCTGTATTTTGGTATATCCTGCGAAACTATCCGCATCTCAGATCTGGTGATGTCATCCTCTGGGACGAACCGGAGGCCAACCTGAACCCTTCCACCCTTAAAGGTCTCGCAGAGTGCCTGTCGGACCTCTCCAAACTTGGTCTTCAAATCATCGTTGCCACGCACAGCTATGTGCTTCTGAAGGAACTGGAAATTCACGAGGCCAGAGATTTGAAGTTCATTTCCCTGTACACAACGGACCAGCAGGGGGTCAAAGCTTCCGTCGCCACAAGCTATGAAGGCATTGAACACAACCTGATTGAGAAAGAGTTCGAACGCATTTACAGGCTTGACCTGGGTTCCTGGCTGGAGCGTGACAATGACGGTCATCAGGGAAGGTGATCTGGTTTTTGATTTTGGGAGCATCACAGCCCACCTGTTTGATGATTCCAAAGAAGAGGTCAAGACACACGGAGTGTCTGAAATGTGCAAAGTGGACATCATTGCTGAATTTCCTGATTATCTGCTGTTCATCGAAGTCAAAGATCTTGATGACAGGGCCATTTTGGAGGCCAAACGAGAGGAAATAGAGCGCAGTCGACTTGCGAAGTACATAGAAGGGAACGATCTGGCAAACAAATACAAAGAAAGCTACCTCTATTTGCACCTGATGGATCAATACACCACCTTGAAAAAACGCTATGTGGTCTTGATTGCCAAGGAGGAAATTGCCGATGCGCAGCTTGCTCAAGCCCGAAAACGGGTGATAAATCAGACGTTCATGCCTGGACCTTTTGGTCGTGGTTGGGCAGTCTCCACCTATCTTGAAAATGCTGCAGTATTCGACCTGAAAACATGGCGAGAATTCTATCCCGAAATCACCATCACCAGAGTTCCCTGAATCCATCGAGGAGAAAAAGTGACCATCCCATCCAACCTCTCCACCCTTTTCACCGATGACCGCCGCTGGAAGCACGATGGCCGCCGGGTGATCTTCTGGTACGACCCCTCTCAAGAGTTCCAGCAGGAGTTTGATGCTCTGGAATTGCCAAAAGTGCGCAAGTGGCAGGTGAAGGACAACTTCTTCACCACCAAGCATGAACTGTTTGCCCATGCAGAAGACGATTTCCTGCTGTACCTGCCTTTCCCTGAGCCTGCTGCCAGAGAGAACTGGCTGCTGGATTTGCAGAAGTCTGGCCTGACCTTCAGTGCAGACCGGGCAGGTTTGCTTTTCACAGAGTTGGGCCTGCACGACAAGAACTTGCAGGATGTGCTGCGCAGGCATGTGCGCTTCTTTGACAGCAAGACCCGCAAGGAGCGCCTGCTGGCCCTGAACATTGAGCCTTCCATCAGTGAACAGAACCTGCTGCTTTCCATGATGTGCGTGCTCACGGACCTGAAAGTGCGAGACGAACAACTCCTGATTCGCAAGGTGCTCTCTGCTGGCCTCAGTGAAGACAGCAATGAACTCTGGAGCAGGCTTCAAAAGCACGGTCTGGAAGAGGCATTCTGGGAGCAGGTGAAACTCACCCTGGGGTACCAGAACAAAACCGTGAGCCTGCGCCGCCTGATGGTTTCCCTGCTGGCAACCCACCTGCAAAACGGCTGGTCCACTGCGCCAGCAGAAATCACCTATTTCGGGATTCAGCCAGCACACCGTGCAGTTGTCTTCATGGACCAGTGGAAACAGCACAACCAGGACTCTGCCCTGTGGCAGACCTTCAGTGATCAACTTGCAGAAGATCTGGATGTGCAAAAGTACCTGAAAGGGATTGACCCGCGCAATTACCAGCAAGCGGACACCTTCCGGGCTCTGGATTTGCAGATTCTGCAAGAAGCAGCTCTGGCCCTCACGGGGACAGCACCGGATTTCCGCAAGTGGAGTGAACTCCTCGCAGGGCGGGCAAGCAGCATCTGGTTTGAAGACTACCAGGCGGCTTACCTGGCTCTTCAGTCTGCTGTTGATTTCTTTCAGGCCCTTCATGGACTGCCAAAAACGTTCCCAGATCAACCCGAGGTGCTCTTCCAGCAATACATCGACAAATACCACCGGGTGGACCGGGCGTATCGCACTTTCGTGGAGCATTTCCAGCAGGCAGAGCTGGAGGAACTCAAGCCCCTGTCTCAAGCCATCGAGAACTTCTACACCAACCGTTTCCTGGCAGAGCTGGGCAGCCGCTGGAGTGATGTTTTTGGAGCGGATGTTGCCAAAAAGCTGGGGTTCAGGGCGCAACAATGGAGTTTTTTCAAATCCCATGTGGAGCCCCTGCTTTCAGACCGGGTGTTCGTGCTGATTTCGGATGCCCTGCGTTATGAGATTGCCACGGAACTTTCTGAGGAAATTTCCCGCGAATTGCGGGGAACGGTGAACTTGCAGGCCGCCCTGAGCACCCTGCCCAGCAAGACGCACTGGGGCATGGCTGCGCTTCTGCCAGGAAACACCCTCAGTGTGGATGACAAAGGGAGTGTCCTGAGAGATGGAAGATCCACCGAAGGACTGGAGGCACGCATCAAGGTGCTGCAGCAAGCCTCGGGAGTGGAGGCCACTGCCTTCAAACTGCCGGACCTTTTAAGCATCCCCACCGAAGAAATGCGCAACCGCATCAAGCCTTACCGCCTGATTTACGTGTACCACGACGTGATTGATGCCACTGGAGACCACGCCAGCTCTGAAAGTGGAACTTTTAAAGCCGCGAGAGAAGCCATGGGGGACCTCCTGAAAGCCATCAAACGTCTGGTGAACCGCCTGAATGCCCAGAAGGTGCTGGTCACGGCAGACCATGGTTTCCAGTACCAGCGCCGACCCATCGAGGCCTCGGACAAGCTGCAGCTTCCCAAAGTCCCTGGTGTTTTTGAAACCGACCGCAGGTACGTGCTGTCCAGCACACCCCTGCAACTGGAAAGTGGCAATGTGCAGGTGGACCTGAGCGCGTACCAGAAAGTGGAAAATGTGCAGTATTACAGCCCCAGGGGACACCTGCGTTACAGCATCTCTGGATCAGGCGTGCAGTACGTGCATGGGGGCATGAGCCTGCAGGAGATGGTCATTCCGATTCTTTCTTACCAGCACCAGCGGGCCACCAAGGGAGATGGAGGGGTCAGCCGCAAGGTGAAGGCCCTCATCACCAGCACGGACCGCACCGTGCGCAACAACACCTTCACCGTGATGGTGGTGCAAGAAGAACCCGTGACCGATAAAATCAGGCCCAGAAGGGTCAGGATTGGTCTTTACGAGAAAGAAGGCAGGATTGCGGTCACCAACGAAGTCTTGCTCGACCTTGCCAGTGAATCTTCCTATGCCACCGAGCGGGAATTTCCGGTGAAACTGATCATCGGTTCTCGCAAAACCAGCAGCAGCACCCCTTACCTGCTGGAGGTTCGGGACGCCGAGGACGACACGGTGGTGACCAGCGAGGAGTGGCGGGTCAACATCCTGTTCTCCAATGACTTCGATGCTTTTTGAACGCTTGAGGAGACACTCTTCTGCTGCCATGGGAGGATCAAAAAATCCCGCTGTAAACTGTGAACTGTCCACTGTGAACTCCTTCAGACTTCCCATGCCTTCTGCTGAAAACACCCTCATCCCTTCAAGGACACCGCTATGAACCACGACCTGAACCACAAACTCAATTACGCTTTCCCCGGCAAGGTGGTGCGCAAGGACCTCACCCAATCGATCAAGGAGGGAGCCAACGTTCCGGTTTACGTGCTGGAATACCTGCTCGGGATGTACTGTGCCACCAACGATGATCTGGCCATCCAGGAGGGGGTGGGCCGGGTCAAGAAGATCCTCTCTGACAACTACGTGCGCCCAGACGAGGCCGAGAAAGTCAAAAGCAAAATCCGCGAACTGGGCCGTTACACCATCATTGACCGGGTGACCGTCAAGCTCAACGAGAAAGCCGACATCTACCAGGCGGAACTGATGAGTCTGGGGGTGTCCGGCATTCAGGTGGACCCGGATTATGTGCTCAAGTACGAGAAGCTGCTGGCGGGAGGCATCTGGTGCATTCTGCGCATCACCTATGAGGCGGGTTCTCTGCCCAGTCCGTTTGTGCTGGAAGAACTCAAGCCCATTCAGATGCCAGCCATCGACATGCAGGAGCTCTTTGAGGGACGCAGGTTTTTCAACCGGGAAGAGTGGATGGATGTGCTCTTAAGAAGTGTGGGCCTGGAGCCCACCGCGTTTGAAGAAAACGCCAAGTGGCACCTGATCGCCCGCATGATCCCCCTGATCGAGAACAACTACAACTCCTGTGAACTCGGGCCGCGCTCCACGGGCAAGAGCCACCTGTACAAAGAGGTCAGCCCCAACGCCGTACTGATTTCGGGGGGCCAGACCACCGTGGCAAACCTCTTTTACAACCTATCGCAACGGCAGGTGGGCCTGGTGGGATTGTGGGATGTGGTGGCCTTTGATGAGGTGGCCGGGATCAACTTCAAAGACAAAGACGCCATCCAGATCATGAAGGACTACATGAACTCGGGCTCTTTTGCACGGGGCAAGGTGGAGATCACCGGTTCTGCTTCGATGGTGTTCGTGGGGAACATTGATCAGAGCGTGGAGGTGCTGCAGAAAACCAGTCACCTGCTCTCTCCTTTCCCCACATCCATGATTGATGCCGCTTTCTTTGACCGGTTTCATGCCTACATTCCCGGCTGGGAAATCCCGAAGTTCTATCCGCAGAGCTTCACCAAACAGTACGGCATGATTGTGGATTACCTGGCCGAGTGGTTCCGGGAAATGCGCAAACGCACCTTTGCCGACAGCATCGAAAAGCACTTCAGACTGGGCAACAACCTCAACCAGCGGGACACCACCGCAGTGAGAAAAACCGTCTCGGGGCTGCTCAAACTGCTGTTCCCAGATGGGAGCCACACCAAAGAGGACGTCAGGGACTGCCTGGTTTACGCCCTGAAGGTGCGCAGGCGCATCAAGGAACAGCTCAAGAAAATTGGTGGGATGGAGTTTTATGCGGTCCACTTCAGTTACATCGATCAGGAGACTTTGGAGGAGCACTTCGTCTCGGTTCCTGAGATGGGCGGTACAAGCCTGATTCCAGATGGCCCTTCTGCACCCGGTCATGCGTTTTCTGTACAACTGGGAGACGGAGGATTGCAAGGGGTCTACCGCATCGAACTGCAGGCCGCGCAGGGAAATGGGAAACTGGTGCGCACTGGCCTTGCCAACCACACCAGCCTCAGTGACGCTGCAAGGGTGGCCTTCACATACTTCAAGGCCAACAGCAACCGCATCAGTGGAACCATCTTTCCCGAAGGCAGCGATTACCTGCTGCACCTCTCTGACCTGCAGGGCACGGGAGCTGCACGGGCACTGGCTTTACCCCTTTTCATCAGTTTGTGCAGCGCCGCCCTGGGCCGCAGCATCCAGAGCCAGATGGTCATCCTGGGGGACATGACAGTGGGGGGAACGATCACCAGGGTGGAGAATTTCGCCACCACCTTGCAGGTGGCTTTTGATGCAGGCGCCAAACGCATCCTGATTCCCATGTCCAGTGCTGTGGACATTGCCAGCGTCCCACCAGAGCTCTTCGCCAAATTTCAGGTGTCTTTTTACAGCGATCCGGTCGATGCTGTTTTCAAGGCACTGGGTGTGCAGTAAGTTCAGTAAGTTTACTGTTAGAAATCCAGGTTTATTTTGAGCAAAGAGCATGCCTCTTTGCTTTCATTTTGATCCACTTGCGTCAATACCTGTCGCATCGTCATGCCACACTGAAGCACATTCATCTTCAAGGAGAGTTGTTTATGCCTCAACCCATTCCAGACTGGCAAGACATCCGCAAAGCCCTGAAACAGGAAATGGAGGATGTGCCCTCTCATTTTGACTTCAAGGTCAGAAGCAAATATCGGGATGGCTCCATCTGGAGTGTGGAGGTGGACACCGAACTCACCAGAAGAGGGGTGGCGCTCGATGAAAGCCTGGAAGGGGCCACTGCCTGGTGGACCCTGAATCAGGACCGACCAGGAAAACAGAAGTCAGGTCAGGCGGATGTCCTGGCTGTGGACAGTGAGAACCACACCCTGCATTTGCGGTTTTGCACCCAGCAACCTCCAGAAGCAGGAGAAACCCTGAGGATCTATCCAGCAAAGTACCTGCAGCAACTGGCCGCTTACTGGGACAGTGAGGTTCATGCCCGGCAATCCTTGAAGTGGCTGGAAGATTTTCGCAACCAGCAACCTGACCGCAATGCTTCTCTGAGACCAGAGCATTATCCTCTGTTGCGTTCAGGTCAGAAAGTTGCGTTCGAGGCTGTGCAGTGGAAAGGGAGTTTTCTGTGGGGGCCTCCTGGCACGGGAAAAACGCACACCCTGGGCCGTTTTCTGGCAGAGCTGCTGCTTCAGACCCAGAAAAAAGTGCTGCTGCTGTCCAGCACCAACACAGCAGTGGACATCGCCCTGACCGAACTGGACCGTGCCCTGCAAAGCATTCAGGATTCAGTTCCCCAGGCAGAAAAAATCCGGCGCAAATGTTTCCGCATGGGAAGTCGTTTTGTGGCTTCCATGTACCAGGAGCGCAAACACCTGATTCCTGCGGCCAACAAGAATTTGATTGATCAATTGATTGAGCTGGAGAAAAGACGACCTGATCCAAGTGAACCCAGAGCCTACGCAGATTGGAAAGACAAAACCGATGCCCTTCGCAAAGCCCTCAAAGAGGACACCCGTGCACTGGTTTCAAACAGCAGGCTGGTGGCCATGACCACCACGCGGGCCATTTTCACCAGGGATGAACTTCCCACAGGTCATTTTGATCATGTGGTCTTTGATGAAGCGAGCCAGGTGAGTTGCACCCACGCCCTGTCTCTGGTCAGCCTGGGGAAGCAGGTCCTGTTTGCAGGCGATCCCCAGCAGCTGGCCCCTGTTTGCGTCTCCAAACAGGACCTGGCCCGACGATGGATGGGAACGTCCATGTTTTGCTTCAGTGACATGAATGACCGACATGTGTTTTTCCTCAGTGAACAGTCACGCATGGCCCGTCCCATCTGTCAGGTGATCAGCCGCACGTTCTATCAGGGAAAACTTGAAGTGGCAAGGGTCTTGCCTGAGGGCTGGGAACTGCAACGCCGTCCCTATCTGACCCCCATGACCCCCCGGAAAGAGCACTTTGGTTTTGTACCTGTTCGAGGTGAGGCCCACTGGGTGAAAGGCATGGGTGGGCTGGTCCGGGAGACCTCTGCATTGACTGCCGTGGATCTGGCTGAAGCCCTATTGCTTGCCGGCTGCCCTATGGATGAACTGGTGATCCTCACCCCGTTCCGGGCACAGCGCCTGAAAATCAGGATGTTGCTCAGGCAGCGCAGACTGGAAAAGGTGATGGTCTCCACGGTTCATCGTGCCCAGGGCAGTGAACGCCACTCTGTGATTTTTGATGTGGTGGATGGGTCCAGTGGTTTTTTGCAGCCAGACAAAAACCCAGATGCAGAACGTCTGGTCAATGTGGCGCTCAGCCGTGCCAAAGGTGCTGCCTATGTGCTGGCTTCTGGGACGGATCTGCTGAATCCAGTGATCCAGCAACTGAAAACAGCCGTGGAACTGTTGCAACCGAGTGAACTGGAATATGTTCCAAGACCCAGGGTCAGACAGCGAACTGCCTGACTTTTTCGAAAAGGCAATGCATGATAAGGCATTTCCCTGTTGACAAAGTGGAAATGCCAAGGTCAATCCTCCAGGCAGAATTCATATTTAAAACATTGTCTTAATCTCTCCGCGACAGGATTTGACGCACCTCAATGCTGCATCATATGTATCCTTTTTGTAACTGAAATTCGATCTGGCAAGAAAATTCACAACCTTCAAATGAACTTTGTATGATGTAAGCAACCATGACCACTTCAAACCTGCAACATGTGATGTCCGGCTTTCAAGGGAATGAAGAAGACCTCAGAGCCTTTCAACAGTGGCAGCAATTTCGTCGAACCAGAGGCAGTCGGTGGCAGGGATTGGTTCACCAGCTTGAGCGCCAGTTGCAGACCACAAAAGTTCAGACAGAAAAAGCAGAGCAGGTGGCAGAACTTTCCAACCGCATTGGTGCTCTTACCCATGGAATCGACAATCTGGCCTTGCACCTGATGCAAAACCCAGCACTGGGGGCAGAGCTTGCAGGCTTGTTCAAGGACCTGCAGGCAGCACAGCAGGAACTCGAAGAAGCCCGCAAAGTCCCCATTTATCCTTCCCTGACCTTGCATGAAGATGTCACAGTTCAGGATTTGCAGGACCTGCTGTTTCTGCTGGGTGGAACACCTGCCAGTGAAATTCACCCAGCAAGCCCAGAGCCTGCTGGAGCAGCAGAAGTCCAGCTGCCTGTTGAACCGCTGCCTGAGGAAAAAGCAGGCGAAGAGGGAGAACTGTCCGAAGAGGTTCCCGAAGCCCCAGGGGAACCTGCTCCTGAAGAAGCTGATCCATCTGAGATCCCTGTTCAAATCCCAGACCTGCAACAGGTGGCCCTCGCCACCCCGAACCTGCAAAGGGAAGTTCAGCGCTTGCTTGATGCCCTGCTGCCCCAGCCCAGAGAAGAACTGCTTTCTCTGATGCCCAGAAGTGCAGACCCGTGGGAACAGGTGGACACCCACTTCAAACTGCGCACCCTGCTGAACAAACTCAGGCTGGAGCAGCCCACCGAGGAGGCCACCGCAAACCTCACCCGCTGGTATGCCTCCTTCCGACACCGGGAAGTGCAGGTCCTGGAGCTCATCGACCCTGATCTGGAGGGTGAAAAAGAGCTGGCGTGGCTGGTCTTTGCAGCGTTTCTGCATTCTGTGCATCGCTGGGAGCTTCCCACCGGGACAGGACGTTACCGGGTGTACTTCAAAAATCCGCGAACGTGTGAGCGCATCGAGCAGTTCCTCAGGCATGCCACCACCCCGGTGACCGTGCAGGAGATCAACCGGGTGTTGATGCTGCAGGAAGAGCAACTGGAAGCTGCCCTTTCCCTGCTGCCCTTTGCACAGCGGTTGCCCGATGGACGCTACAGGTACGGCAAGACTGCAGATGCTCCCACTGCAACCCCACCCTCCACAAGACCATCCACCGATGAGAACTGGTTCCTGATTCTGGAGGTGCTTGATCCCCGCTGGCATGCACTGGCACACACTCTGGCAGGTGCTGGCCTCCCTGCACCCGATGACTGCCATGTGGACCTGCATGATGGGGTGCAGGTGACGGGAAGCCAGGCCCTGCTGCTGTGGAGCGCTGCAAAAGTTGCCGTGGTGGAAAGCAGTGAGGTCACCTCTGCAGCCCACCGGACCTTCCCGGTGAACCTGCCTGATCTGGCCCACCACCTGCAAAGGGCGCTGGAGGGCAGATGAGTTACCAGTTCGTGGTGACCCAGACGTACTACCAGGCCCTGCAGCAACTCGACCACCAGAGCCAGAAAATTGTGGGCCTGTCCATCCAGGACTTCCAGAAGGACCTGATGCTGATGCAAAGCAGCAAAAACGGGGACCGCCTGCATCCCCTGAAAAACACCCACACCTCCAACCTGTACTCGATTTCCTGCAATATGGACCTGAGGGTGATCCTGCTGCGGGAGAAAAACACCTTCGTGTACCTGCATGTGGGGCACCATGACGCCGCCTACCAGTGGGCACAGAACAAGAAATTCAGGGTGGATTTTGAGCAGAATCGGGTGCAGATGTTCACGGTGCAGGAAAGGCCAGTGCTGGAAGCAGCAAAAGAGGAAAAAACAGGACAGGTTCCTGCGTCTCCGCAGGTTCCAGCAAGCCCCACCCCTTTCAAGTTTCTGGACAACAAAACACTGGAGCAGCTCGGGATTCCAGAAGGACTCTGGCCCTACATTCGAGCGCTGCCCGAGTCGCAGCTTCCTGAGATGATCGACCACCTGTCTGAGGATGCAGCAGACGCCCTGATCCGCATTTACTCCGGGGAAAAACTGCCTGACGAGAAAACCCTGATTGGCATGCCCATCAAGGTCGCAGATGGGCAGATTGAAGGGGCGCTGGGCAGTGATTTTCAGACCTGGATGGTTTTCCTGCACCCCGCGCAGGAAAGGCTGGCCCAAGCCACGCCCTCCTCTTCCATGCGGATCACCGGAGGTCCAGGCACAGGCAAGACGGTGGTGGCCCTCCACCGGGCGGCTTTCCTGGCCAGAAACCACTCGGACAGGTGCGTGCTGCTGACCTGCTTCAGCAAAACGCTTGCTGAAAGGCTGGAGCAGCAACTTCCTTTTGTGATTCCCAGAAATGACCCGGCCTTCAAAAACATCGAAGTGATGAACCTGCACAAAGCGGCCAGAGAACTCTACAAAGGCCCCGAAAAAGCTGTGGATTCGGGTCAGATTTTTCCCCTGCTCGCGGAGGTGTACCACGACAGGGGCAGTGCTTTTGACTTTCCCTTTGTGCTCAGTGAGTGGCAGCAGGTGATCGAGGCGCAGGGCCTGTGGACCTTCGAGGCCTACCGCAGTGCCAGCCGAACTGGACGGGGCACTCCACTCGGGGCCATGCAGCGAAAACAACTCTGGACCCTGTTTGAAACCCTGCTCAACAGGCTTCAGGAGCGGGAGATGATCAGCTTCACCCACCTCCTCACCCGAACGGCAAGGCAAATCCAGGAGAGTGGCAAAACCCATTACGACTTCGTGATCGCCGATGAAGCGCAGGACCTCGGGCCAGCAGAACTGGAATTCCTGCGGGCACTGGTGCGGCCCGGCCCATCGGACATCACCCTGGTGGGGGACCCACAGCAGCGCATCTTCAAGGCGGTGGGCACCTGGCTCTCGCACGGCATTAACATCCGCAACAACACCTTCAAACTGAAAGTGAACTACCGCACCACCCGACAGATCCAGCAGCTTGCCGAAAAAGTGATGGGCATGAATGGGGAGATCACCCTCTCCAGCATGCAGGGTCCACAGCCACGCATTGTGCAGTGCATGAGCGATCAGGAGCAGGTGGAGACGATTGCTGCTTTCATCCGTTCACTGATCCAGAAAGGCCACCATCCTGGTGATGTTGCCGTTCTGGAACGCACGGCACAACTTTCCATCGCTTCACGGGTGGCAAAAGAGCTCGGGCTTGAGGTTTTTGACCTGAAACAGCAGGGGAACGTGCCCAGAAACAGGCTTCCTGCAGGGTCTTTGCACCGGGCGAAAGGCCTGGAGTTCCGGGCGGTGGTCATTGCCTCTGCCGGGAAAAGCCACCTGCCCTCTCCAGTCGCCATGAAAGAAGCCCAGGACGAAGCGGATCGAAACCGCATTTCCAGCATGGAGCGGCAACTGCTGTATGTGGGGATCACCCGTGCCAGAGAGCAACTGCTCATCACACACACCGGTCACCCCTCTCCCTTCCTGTCATTTGCTGTCGCCCACTGAACCTACACTGGAGAAACCATGCCTGAGCGCACCCTGCTGATTCATCGTGATGTCACCGCCCTTGCGGATTTTGTTCGGGAGAACCATGCAGGTTTTCCCACGGTGATTGCCACCAACCTGCTCTCCATGCGCTTTGTGCGCAAGACCTCAGGTGCAGGCCTGAAAACCACCACCCTCAAGCAGCTCTCCCAGCGCATGCTTTCCAGGGAGGGGGTGCGGGTGATGTCGGAGTTTGAACGGCGCAAGGTGTTGCAGCAGGTGCTGGAAGGGGTGTCCCTGAATTACCTGCCCCTCAGCAGACCCACCCTCAGGCAACTTGGCCGCATTTTTGCGGAACTCATGCATGCTGCGACTCCACCTGAAAAGCCCCTCCTGGTGGCCCGCACGGCCCGAGAAAAGGACGTGGCCCTCACCTATCAGGCTTACCTTGAGCACCTGCAAAAACACAAACTGGCGGACCCTGCTGCTGTGGAATTCTTTGCCCTTTCCTACCCCGCGGAAAACACACGGTACCTGGTTTACGGTTATCCTTATTTTGACCGGGCACAGGTGGAATTGCTGAACCGGGTGTGTGATGCAGGAAGTGTGGTCACCCTCACCAGTGACAGCCACCGCGCCCTGCGCAAAGGAAAAAACGCTCAGAAAAGTCTGGAGCAGCTGGGCTGGACGGTGGTGCAGGCCAGGGATTCGGTGCGTGAAACGGTGGGCACCCTGGCGGTAAACCACCTGCTGAACGGCACGGGAGCTGTTCCCGAAGGCATCACCCACACTGTGCTTCCCAGTCCAGAAGCAGAAGTCAGGCATGTGATGGGGCACATCCACCACCTGTTGAAAAAAGGCACCCCTCCTGAAGACATGGTGGTGGTGGTGCGCGATCAGGACACATATTTGCCATTGATGCGGGAAATCAGCAGGCGGTACCACCTGCCGATCCTGTGCGGCCAGATGCTGCCCCTGCTGTACACCCATCCGGCAAGGCTGGTGCTGTCGCTGATCCGGGCGAACCAGAAGCACTGGGAGCACCACGCTGCGCTGGAAGTCTTGCAGCATCCCCTGAGCCGCTTTGCAGACGAGGTGAGCCTGAAGCGAAAACGGCTGCAGGTGCCCCCTCAAACGCTCTCTGGCTGGCAACTGGGGGAAGAGGCAAGTGTCTTGCTGTTGCCTGGCCAATCTTCGGGAAAAACGTATGGGGAAGCCATCCTCGAGGCCCTGGCTTTTCTCGGCCTCAGCCGCACGGTGCGCGGCACCCACCAGACCGCTGTTGCCGTGAGCCGTGTGCTGGACATTCTGGAATCCCTGTCCAGCGTGGGGAACCTCACCCTGGAGGAGCTGCGTCTGGAGCTAATTGAGGACTTCATGGACATCGGTGTGCCCACGGTGTACTCCCAGCGCGGGGTGCGGATTGCCGGACCCCTTGCGCTGAGTGGCCGCAAATACCCTCATGTTTTCGTGCCTGGCCTCAGCGATGGGATGTTCCCTCAGCGGCCATCTGCAGATGTGCTCCTCGACGATCACATCCGGGAACGCTGGGAGCGCTCCGGGGTGGAACTCATCCGCCAGGGGGAACGCATGCATGCCGAACGGGCGTACCTCCATGCCTGTCTGAATGCCGCCAGCCTGAAGCTGCACCTTTCCAGGCCCCTTTTTGACCTCAAAGGGCGTGCGCTGGAAGCGTCTCCGCTCAGCCGCATGTTTCATTCGGCTCCCTCACTCCCTGAGCCCCTCCCCGTTACGGAAGTGGAGGCTGGACTGGCAGGAAAACCAGATGAAGTCGTGCAGGTGCGGGCCAGTCTGGAATTGTCCCGTCAGAAACTGCTGTTCTCGCACCACCACGGGCAGGTGCAGGTGGATGTGCCACCAAACCAGGTGTGGAGCCCCTCACAGCTCGCAAAATTTGGGAACTGCCGCTTCCAGTGGCTTGCCGAGAAAGTGCTGGGACTTCTTCCCTTTCCTGAGGTGGAAAAAACCCTGCAGCGGTCCACCGAGGGCACCTTCTATCACAAGGTCCTGGAGGAACTGCTCAGGCCCCATCTGGGCACCCATCCTGACCCCAAAAGCCTGCTGACAGAATTGCCAGAAGCGTTTGACAGGGCTGAAAAAGTCCTGCTGGAAAACTGTGAGCTCCCGCCTCTTCCCCACTGGCCGTTTCAAAGGTGGGAACTCCTGGAGAGCCTGAGAAACTTCGTGAAAAGCCATTATTTCATGCTGCAAGGCAGCATTCCTGCAACACTGGAGGTTCACATCGAGCATACCCTTCAGCTGAAAAATGGCCCTTTCACCTTCCGGGGCATTGTGGACCGCATCGACCAGACCAAACATGGGACCACCGTGATCGACTACAAGAGCCGCAGGTACATCAGTGAAGTGCGAAAGGCAGATGGCAGCAAGCTTGAATTGCAACTCCCCCTGTATTTGATGGCCGTGAAGGGCAACCTGGGCCGTTACCTGAGCATCCTCAACCGTGAAAAACACCTGCTCAGAAGTGTGGGACCAGCACACTCGGAGAAAGGTTACGTGTGGGAAACCCACCAGCAGGAAGTGATGGATTTTCTGGAGGACACTGTGAAGCAGCTCTCTCAGGGAGACTTTCAACCGACCCCCAGCGATGGGGCGTGCAAATTTTGTGACTACGGGGCCCTTTGCCGGGTGAAAGTGGGGCAGGCATGACCCAGCTCACCCCCAGGCAACGCCTTGCCGTGACTGCTCCTGGCAATGTGGTGATCCAGGCCGGGGCAGGCTCTGGAAAAACCCACGTTCTGGCCGAGCGCATCATCCACCTGCTGGAACAGGGCCTCAAACCCAGGGAACTGTGCGCAGTGACCTTCACCGAAGCTGCAGCCCGTGAGCTGCGCAGCCGTGTGGAGGCCTACCTGGAACGCAAACTTCCCGAGAATGAAGCCTACTGGGGAGAGGTGCTGGATGACTTCCCGGAGGCACAGATCTCCACCATTCACAGCCTGTGTGGACGCATTGCCCGCGAACACCCGCTGGAAAGCGACGCCAGTTTCAACATGCAGGTGCTGGAAGAGGGGGCCTTTCAGAACTGGCTGGACAGTGTGTTCCCCGAGATTCTGCAGGTGCTGCACCCTGAAACCCACGCAGACCTGCCGTATTCCCTGCTCTCTGAAGCCCTGAGAACCCTGCTCGGTGATCCCCTCACCGCAGAACTGGCCCTGGGCAAGGTGGAAACCCTCTCTCCTGAAGAGCTGGAGCAGATGCAGCTTGCAAGGCTTCAGGCCCTCTGGGAAGAACATGTTGATGCCAGACTGCACCGACTGAAGATGCTCCAGACGGCAACTTGCAAGGACCTCTCAGATCCCCTGTATCCCACCTATACCCTGCTTCTGGAGGTGCTGGACGTGCAGGATGCGAAGGTTTTCAGTGAACGCTTCTTTGGCATGCCTTACTCAAAAAGTGCAGGTCGCGCACCCAACTGGACAGGCTCTGGAAAGGTGCTGGTGCATGACACCGTGGCCTGGCTCAGGGAAACCTTTGCTGCAGCCAGAATCCGTGAGGAGGAGCAGTGGCACCACCGTGCCCTCTTTCAGCTGAAACAGGCCTACCGCAAAACCCTCAAGAAACGCTATGCCCTGTCGGTCAGGGACAACGTGATGGGCTTTGCCGACCTTGAGTACCACGCCCGGCAGGCCATGCAGCACACCCACGTGCAGGTGTACTACCAGGACCGCTGGAAGGTGCTGCTCATTGATGAATTTCAGGACACCAGCCCTGCCCAGTGGACCATTTTGCGCAACCTGCTCTCAGAACGCACCCTCTACACGGTGGTCGGGGACGAAAAACAGTCGATCTACGGTTTTCGAGGGTCAGACGTGCGCCTGATCCAGCAGCTTTCAGACCACACCCGTCAGGCAGGAAGCGTGGTGGACCTTGACACCAGTTTCCGCACCCACCACAGTCTGGTGGAGGTGGTCAATCGGGTGTTCGAGGTGCTGTTTGAAGGTCACAACCACCCGAGCAGCGTTGAGATGCGCCCCCTCAGGGCCGCCAGACAGCAGAAGCCCGAAACCGAACAGTGCAGTGTGGAAGTGCACGTGATTGCCGGAGAACGGGTCGGGAACCTCAGAGACGCCGAAGGCCGTCTGATGGTCCTGCGCATCCAGGACCTGATCCGCAGCCGGTTTAAGGTGTACGACAGGAAAGCGCAGGTTCACAGGCCTGTGCGTTTTGAGGACATTGCTGTGCTGTACCGGGCCAAAACGAGTCTGGACACCTACCTCAGATCCTTCAAGAAAGCCGGAATTCCCCACGTGGTGGAATCGGGAATGGGCCTCTTTGACCGCCCAGAAGTGCAGGATCAAATCACCTTCCTGCGGTTTCTGGCCAGTCCGTTTGATGACCTCTCCCTCGCTGCCCTGCTGAGAAGTCCGTGTTTCACGCTGAGTGACCCTGAGGTGTACAGGCTGACCCGCAACATGCAAGAGAGCCTGTGGCACACCCTGCAGGCCGACCCTGCATCCCGGCACATCGTGCAGGTGCTGCAGGAAGTTCTGGCAGAACGCAAAGATGGCAGCCCTGTGGAAGTGCTGGAAATGCTGCACGAAAAAACCCGTTACCCCCTGGTGCTCTCCCAGCTCCCGGAGGCAGAGCGGCGGCTCCTGAATGTCTCGCGTTTCAAGGAGGTGCTGCGGGACCTTTACAGACAGGGCCACACCGACGTGTTCAGTGCCACCCAGGCCCTGCAGCACATGGCTGAAGCTGGCGTGGAGGTGCCTGAAGCCGTTCCCCCCTCCCTGAATGCGGTGCGTTTCATGACCATCCACAAGTCCAAAGGGCTGGAATTCCCTGTGGTCATTCTGCTGGACAGCCTGCACGTCGGCACGAACTTCAAAGATCCGGTGCTGATCGACAGTGATCTTGGGGTGGCTCTCCGGCACCCGGACGACACCCTGGAGCTTCCCGAAGCCTACCTCAAACTGCACGAGGAGCAGATGAGGCGCAGCACCCTGGAAGAAATCCGGGTGAAGTACGTGGCTTTTACCCGCGCAGCGGACCTCCTGATCCTCGGGCTTCCCCTCACCCAGAAACAGGAACGGCCCTATTACCAGCTGATGAAGGCCCTCTCGGGCACCGACCACGAGGTGTACAGCTATGAGGCCCACCACATCCCCTCCCTGGACCCCATCGAACCCCTGATTGCAGGTCCCTCCTCTTCAGAAGCAGGTTCTGGTGGTCCCCTGCCCTTCCTGCTGCCAGAAAGCCTTCCTGTCACGTCCGTGGGGGTCTACCTGAAATGCCCCAGGTCCTTTGAATACCAGTACCTGCGGGGCATCCTGGGAATCAACCTGCAATGGAAAAGCAGGGCTGAACAACCCCGCGTTCTCAGAGGAAAAAGCATTGGTGGCCTGGTGCACACCGCACTGGAGCAGGACTGGACCAGCTTTGAGGCCATCCAGAACCACTTTGTGGGAGAGCACCCTGCGGTCATCCATGAGGTGTACCGTCTGGTGTCCAGCCTGCAAGACGAGGCGTTTCAGGAGCTCAAGAACCTGCCTTTCACCCGTGAGCAGGCCTACAGCATCCCTTACGCTGGCATGACCTTTGAAGGGGTGATCGATGCCTTCACGGACGGCTGGATCATCGACTACAAAACCGATTCTTTCATGGACCCCGAGCACCACCTGCCTCAGCTCGCCCTGTACAGCCACCACCTGAAAATCCCAAAAGCCTCGCTGGTCTACCTCAGGCACAACACCCTGCACACCTTCGGGGCAGAGGAACTGGCGAGAGGGCTGCAGGACATTGACCGGATGCTTGCGAATTTGCGCTCTGGCAAACTGGACCCAACACCGAGTGCCTTCAGCTGCCGTTTCTGCCCGCACCAGAGCCACTGCCCGGATGCGGTGGGTCTGGAAGAGGATCTGGAAGCAGCATCCAGGGAGAAAAACCCATGAACCTGCCCATGCTGGAAATTCGTTTTGATGCTGTAGCAGATACCCTGTACGTGAAGCTTCGTCGACTGAAGGTGTACTCCACCTTTCAACACGGCTCCCATGTGGTCAATGTGGCCAGAAACCGCAAAGTGGTGGACATCGAAATCCTGCATTTCCAGGCCCACCTGCAAAGACACGGGAAAATCACCATCCCACCCCGGTTTCTCACAGATGGGCCTGTCGTCCCCATGGACCCTGCAAAAAAAGCCCGATTGCGCAAAGCCATTGTGGAAAGTTCTGGCATTATAAATGACGAAGAAGCTGAAGAATGGCTTGCCCTGATCAGCCAGTGGAGAGGCAGGCCCTTCACCGCACCAAATGGCAATCCTGGCGAAACAGACCATGAAAACGATCCACCAGTGGAGTGAAATTCCAGATTTTGAGACTCCAGAAGAGGAGGCAACCTTCTGGGACACCCACTCCCTCTCCCCTCAACTCTGGAATCAGGTTCGCCCTGGGGACCCAGAACTGGATGAATTTCTCAGCGAAATCCAAAGCATCACTGTTGTGGGTGCTGAAGAATAAACCTCATGCCAAAAACCCGCCGGGCTTGCAGCCCTTGTATCTTGACCAACAAGAGGAGAACAGCAATCTTGATCAGACTGTGGATGTGTTTGCTGATGGCCTGTGGTGTCATCGCCCATGCTGAGGTGCTCAGTTTGCTTCCTGACACCCGTCCCCTGGCAGAAACCAGTGAGTACAAATCCGTGTATCAGCTGGGGCACCCCAAAGGCCTCGTGCGGTTAAAAGACATGGGGGACACCCTGATGGTGTCAAAATTCCTGCCCTCCACTGGACACTTTTCAACTCCTGCGCAGGTCTCCGGGAAACTCTACAGGGCCTACCCAACAGCACTGGTGCTGGAACGTGAAGGAGAGGGGGTGCTCCTTGACCCCTGGGACCTCAGCATTCTGGGATCACTCAAAACCACAGAACAAGAAACGCTGTGGGCAGAAGAAAAGGCAGGGTGGGTGGTGGTGTGGACAGAGCAGAAAGCGCTGGTGCTGGATGACCACCAGCGACTGTTGCCCGTGAAACTGCAAAGCTGTGGCCGCTGCTCTTTTTCCTTTTTGCAGGACCAGAAACACACCCTTCTGGTCCGTGGGTACACCGAGGTGAGTTCTGGTGCAGTGCAACACATCGATGAGCAATCTTACCTGCTGATCAACCCTGTGAATGGACAGCAGGTGCATGTCCCCAACCGTCCGGTGGCGTGGGTGGACAACCTGCTCTTCATGGAGGTGGTGCCTTCTCACAATGTGGGGGACCTGCAGTTCGAACTGACCAGTGTGGACACCGGGTTTGCTCCAGAAGTGTTTGGCAAGCCAGCACGCAAACTGCCTCGCCCAGAAGACTGGTTCGTGGTCTATCCATCGGACGATGGACAGATGCAGGTGGCTGCAGTGGCTTTCTTTCAAGAGCACTGGGCCCTTTTCCAGGGGCAGACAGGTCCGCTGTATGGCACCCATCAGGATTTGACCCACCAGCAAGCCCTGCCCCTTCCCACGCCTGACCAGCTGGTGAAAACCCTCCCAGAAGCCGCTGTCTTGCAGGAGGTGTACCATCAGGCCGGACTGCTCAGCTTTGTGCAGTGCCCCTCGTCTGTGGTGGTGTTCGATGCCCTGTGGAAAACCCTTACGGTGTACCCTGAAAACAGCAAGAGAAGGGGATACGTCCTCTCTGATGAACCTTTGCTGGGCCAGCTGCGTTACCTGGATGCCTGCAGTGGGAATCCAAAGACCCTGTACCTCAGTTCAGATCTGGGGGTCCTGCGTCTGCTCCTCTAAGAAATAAACGATTTAAAGGACAGATCAGTTTCTAGAAACATAAATGCTCCTGTGGCTTTTCGGAGCTTTCATGAACGATCTGAAGTGTCCGTCCCAGCACTGGCCCCTGGCTCTGACAGAGCCTACTGGAACGCAAGACTCTTGTGCTTCCCATCCTGATACCATCAAGTCATGAACGCCCGCCGCACCCTGGCTTTCCTGCTCAGGCAGGAGACCAAGACCAACACCTACAAATTTGCCCTGGTGCGGGCGCTGAACGATCTTGCCCTCGGGTACTGTGCCCTCAGGGTCCCAGAGCCTTACATTGCCATTCCCCTCAGGAAAATTGCTGAACTGTGGCTGTCGTATTACTGGGCGTTCTGTGACCCACAGAAACCTGTTTTGCAGGGACCTGTGACCGTGCGCGATGGCGTGGTCAGGCAGGACATCTCTTTTCGCAGGTCACTGACGGACCTCAGGCATCTGGTGGAAAGCCATGGACTTCTGGGATCTGACCCGGCGGGAGGGTATCTGGTGCACCAGATGGTGCAGGTGGACGCCAGGCACACGGTTCCACGTCTTGCCCTCCTCTACCAGCAGGTTCTGAAGGACCTCATGGTGGCTGTCAAAAAGCCCATCGAATATTCTGGCGTGGGCGAGTCCCATTCGCTGTTCCTGAAGCCTGAGAAACTCAGGGGCCTCCAGCAGGTCACCCCATTCCCTGAAAGCCATCCCACGGACACCTGTGTTCCAGTGCCAGCAGAAATCTGGAGCGAGTTGCAGGAGAATTCCATCCTGATTGGAGCCCTCACCCTGCAGGAATGGGCAAAATTTGTGGGAGAAATGCGGCAGGAACCCTGCACCACCGGAGATGCGTTCAACCTGCTGATGGTGACCCCAAGTGAAAGAACCAGCCTGTCTTACGAACGCAACCAGTTGAGGGTGCTGATGCTGGAAGGTCTGCTGGACCGCTGCCCCTGGTCCAGAAAACCTCTCAAACCCGATGATTTCGACGTGGATCACCTGATTCCCATGTCCATCTTGCCGATCAATGAGTGGTGGAACCTGCTGCCCGCAGACCCTCATTTCAACCGTCACGTGAAGCGGGACCGCATGGTGAACGTGCAGGATCAAGAAGTTGTCCAACGGCGGTTACAACACCTCTTTGAAGCGTACTGGGAAGGGGAAAACGTAAGCCGCCAGGTGGAACAAGATGCATTGAAACGCTTCGGGCTCACCCGCTGGGACACAGGCAGACTTGCCGCAGAAGTCACCCACATGAGTTTGCAGGTGGCGGACTTCCGGCAGGCAGAGCGCTTCAGGGTGCTGGTTTAGCGGTCAGCTTTCAGCCTTCAGCTGAAAACGTTGTCTGGGAAGTTCACAGTTTACGGTGGACAGTTACAGCGAGCCAGAACAGGTGATCTCAAAGAAGGGCTGAGCGGCCCAGCACCTCCATTTTCAGGGTTTCCACAAACCCCTCCACCTCCTGAAATGAAGTGCTGCGGCCCAGCGAGATCCTCAGTGCCCGATAAGCCTCCTGCACCGTGTACCCCAGCGCCTGAATCACGTAAGAAGGCTCCAGTGCGCCGGTTCGACAGGCAGACCCATTACTGAGCGCATAATTTGCGAGGTGGGCAATCAGAACTTCGCTGTCCAGATCTGGCAACATGAGGTTCACAACACCGGGAAGCGAGTGAGCGGGATCACCATTGATTTTCAAGCCGAGTCCATGCATTTGAAAAAGCAGGTGAGACCTCAGGTTTGCAAGATGGGTGCGGATCTCTTCCCCTTCCAGACGGGTGATTTCTGCTGCCTTGCCCAGACCCACCACCCCGGGCACGTTGGTGGTTCCTGAGCGCAGGTTCCATTCCTGCCCTCCACCGTAAATCAGGGGCTCGATGGGGATGCCGGCAGCCCCTCCCCGGATGAACAGGGCTCCCACGCCTTTCGGTCCATACAGCTTGTGCCCGCTGAGTGAAAGCAAATCCACATCCCAGTCGATCACGTCCAGCGGAAGTTGTCCCACATACTGCGTGGCGTCGGTGTGCATGTAGGCCCCAGATTCGTGGGCAAGTTCTGCGATGGCAGGAATGTCCTGTAAAGTCCCGATTTCGTTGTTGGCGGCCTGCACACTGACCATCAAAACTTCGTCTGAAAGGTTGGCCCTGAGAACTTCGAGGTCCAGGCGGCCTGTGCGGGTGACGGGCAGGGGGATCAGCTCAAAGCCTTCACGGGCCAGAGGGGCAGCAAGGTTCAGAATGGCCTTGTGCTCGATGGTGGTGGTGAGGATCTTGCGGCGCTTCCCAGTGTGTTTTCTCGCCACCCCCAGCAGGGCCAGGTTGTTGCTCTCGCTGGCCCCACTGGTGAAGATGATTTCGCTGGCAAAGGCCCCGAGCAGTTCAGCCACCTGCTCACGGGCCGTTTCCACTGCTTTTTTGGCCTGCCTGCCTGCCATGTGCAGGGTGCTGGAAGGATTGGCGTACTGCTCCGTGAAAAAGGGCAGCATCCTCTCCACCACCCTTTGATCACAGGGGGTGGAGGCACTGAAATCCAGGTAAACCGTCACAGGTCCCTCCTCATCGGGGACAGGAAGTCTTCCAGTTCTTCAGATGACATCAAGGGGGCCTGCAATCTGGTCACCTTGCCCGAAGCCTCCAGGTACAGCATGTCCCCATGGCCGACCAGGTTTTCTGCTCCGGGCTGGTCCAGAATCACCCGGGAGTCGATGCTGGTGGTGACTTTCAGGGCGACCCGGGTGGGCAGGTTCGCTTTGAGGACGCCCGTCACCACATCGGTGCTGGGCCGCTGGGTGGCCAGAATCAGGTGCAGCCCCAGTGCGCGACCCACCTGGGCGAGGCTCATCAGGTCCTGCTCGAAAGCCTTGCGTTCTTTGTCGGGAATGACGGTCAGCAGCTGTGCGTACTCGTCGATCACTGCAACGACCATTGGGAGGGCCTCTTCTGGGAAACGACGGTTGAATTCCTGAATGTTGAAGACCCTGGCCTTCCCGATGATGTCCTGTCTGCGGGGCATTTCCTCATGGATCAGGGCAAGGAGTCTTTCCTGGGCGACCCGGGCATCGAGCAGGACCTTGCCCTCGTTCATCAGATGGGGCAGCCCTCCGAACATCGCAAAGTCGGTGCGTTTGGGGTCCACGATCATCAGTTGCAGCTGCTCGGGGGTGTGTTTGGCGGTCAGGCACACAAGCAGGTTGCGCAGAAAGACCGATTTCCCTGATCCGGTCACACCGGCAACCAGCAGGTGCGGGAAGGTGGCAAGGTCTGCAGTGACCATCTGCCCATCGGGTTTCTGTCCAAGGACCACCGGGAGGGTCCCAGGCTGACCTGAGGGCAAAGTTTCCAGCAAAGGCAAAAACGGAATGGTTTCTTTTTCTGCTCTGGGAATGTCGATCCCAATGAAGTGCGTTGAGGGCACATTGTCGATGAAGGGGATGGAAGGCAGGGCCATTTCCCGCTGCAGGTTCACCGCCTGCTTCTGCAATTTGGCAAGGTCCTCTCCAGGGCGTAGGCGCACCTTGAAGCGCACGATGGCCGCGCCCACATCCGCCTCTTTGGGGTTCACCGGGAACACCCCGAGGTTGTAGTCCCTTAAGAGGCGTTGCAGTTTGCGGGCCTGTTCTTCCAGCCACACCTGCAGGCGTTCCTGGGCAGGGTTCGGGGTGTCCTGCACCTCCTCCATTTTCACGACTTCAGGGGGAGGCATCACCATCACGGTGGTTTCACTGGCCCTGAAAGGTGCAGATGGCGTAGAGACAGCCTCATGAACTGCAACTGGAATGGGGAGGGGGTCAGGTTCCCAGGCAGACTCTTCGACAGGTTCAGGCTCCACCTCGGGGGTCCGCTCCAGCCTTTCCCACAAATGCTCTTCAATGTCGATGTTCCGGGTGGCGGCCATCTCACGCAGGGCTTCCCGGAGGGCCGTTCGGCTGTAATGGCGGGCTGTGAAGGTCACCCCGAGGGTGCTGGCCAGTTGTGTCTCGAAGTCCTGTTTCGAGGTCTTGAATTCTGCAAGTTTTGGGTTTCCAGGTCCGTTGTGGCAGAAAATCCAGGTCTGTCCCTGCACTGAGAGTTCAAAGCGTCCGGTCCTCAGGGCCTCGCGGAAGTCCTCCCACAGGGAGAGTTCCCTGCCGGTGATTTCCATGTTGCCAGCGAGGGCCTGGTAAAGCTGGTTGTACCAGTACGCGTGATCCAGATGGACTTTCTGGGGCCGGAAGATCTGCAGGATGCGCTCAGTCCCACGGGCCACCTGCACCTCGGCGTCCCTGGCCTCCCGGTCAAAGTGGTCGGTGCTCACGCATTTGGTTTCCACCACCCGCATGGACAGTTTCACCTGTCTGTCCACAGTCTGGTGGAGCCGCACATGCAGCAGATCAGGCATCTTGTCCCTGAACCAGTGCCTGAAGTCATCAAGGTACAGCCAGGTGTCGAGATGGATCTCCTCTGCGAGGCCGGCAAGCTCCTGTTCGATGCGGAATCGAGCGGTCACCAGTCCAATGATCTCGTTGAGGTACGCACCAGGGCCTGCAGCACGCAGCACGATGTCTCCGGACACATTGCGGGCATAATCCACCATCGCTTCTGCAAGCTGGGTGAGGGTCCCTCTCTCGAAGCCAGAGAGCAACTGGTGCCCGAGGTTGCTCCCAAGCCTGCGGACCACCACGTCCCTGACCTGTCTGGAAGATGAAACGGTCATCTTGTGCTGTTTCAGTGGACCGAGGCCCAGCGAGTACCGGATCACCTGCACGGCCTGCGGGAAACCCCGTTCCAGCAGGTAGCGGTCCACAGTGGTGTCATAACACACCACCCAGTTGAAGTGCTCATGGAGCTGTTTCAGTTCAGTTTCCCAGTTTTCCAGGGTGATGCGCAGCTGGAAATCCATGCCCTCTCCCCAGAGTTTGCCGCCCTTGCGGTGGACCAGATGCTGCATGCGGTAGAAATCCAGCAACAAAGCTGTTTTCCAGCGGGGGGTGAGCTGCACCTGCCGGTCCAGCTCGTCCCGGTTCACAGGCAGGGGCTGACTGGCAAACTGGGGGGCGTATCCAGAGAGGGCCAGGATTTCAGTGTCCTGGTCCTGAAGGTCTTCCACCTTCTGGCCTTTTTCGGAGAGCACATCGGCCAGGATGGCCAGATCGGTTTCGGTCAGGCCCTGCACGAGGTCCAGGAGAGGCCCTTGCACCACCCGCAGGTTCACTGCCGGGAAATAGCTGCCAGAGAGGGGAACCGTCTCCTCATCGTGTTCTGCGATCCACTCGTTCACCGCCTGATGGAGCCTCACCCCGTTGTCCAGGGTGTGCACGGTCAGGTTGAATTTCAGGTTCCATTTGCGTTTTTCGGAGAGCTTCAGGAGCTCATCTGCCAGCACTCCGGGCAGGGCCGCATTGCTGCACTGCAAGAGGTAGATGTCCACCCCATCTCGCACAAAGGGGTAGGTTTCCAGGTAATCCTCGATCACCTTGATCAGGGAACGGGTCGCCATCATCGCATCCACACGGGTGTCCGAGCGCCGGGAAAGCCTCTCTCCCTGCAGGGGACTGTACAGCTCAAACCCCATATGTTCCTGCATGGACACCAGATACTCCGAATTCAGCCTTCCTTCTGGCAGGTGGGCCAGCACTGCGGGTGAACTGGCTGAAGCGTGCAGGCGGTCCAGATCTTCCCTCATCCCTTTGAAATCCACGGCCTCAACAGGCTTGTGGGGGTCAAGGAGCTTCCAGATCAGGGTGTGCAACTGCTGGTTTCTTTCCACCCACCAGTGGAGTTTTAAAGGGTGCAAAAAGGGCATCACCAGTTGCCCGCTGTGGTCCCTGAGTTCCACCATCCATGCCCGGTTGAGCCAGGGAAAAGCCTGACGGGAAGCCAGCGTGTGGCGCGACAGGTGCAAAATGGACAGGCTGAGGAGCGTTTCGTAAGCTTCCAGCAGGCGGTACACATTGATGCGCCTGAGGCCCGACTGCAAAGTCAGGCCCACAAAAGCCTTCCACTGGTCGAGCAGGTGCAACATGGCGTCCTGCAGGTCCACAGCCCCGGCATTGTGCATGCCGTAATGCTTTCCGAGCACCTCCTGCACAAAAGGCTGGTCGATGGACGTCCCGCTGGAAGCGTAATTTCCCAGGCTTTTCAGGGGAGACTCCAGGTCGATGCCCTGTCCACCCGTCGTTCTGGGCACGGTGTAGGTCGGAATGAACTGCTGCTGGTGCTCAATGATGTGCAGCAGTTGCCCGTGGGTGGTGGCATTCACATCGTCTGGCTCGTACACCCACACCAGATCCATGGTCTGCCCTTTTTCCCCACCTGGACCTTTCACCTCCACCTTGAACAGCAGTTCAGAACGGGGAGGTTCCGGATCTTTGGGATCGAGTTCCTCATTCCAGACCGGGGTGATGTCCCAGAGGGCTCCCAGATCCCAGGTGATCGCAGGCAAAGCCTCGTGGATGTTCCCGTACAGGGCACGGAACGCCTGCAAGGCCCGTCTGGAGGGTTCCTTCTTGCCTTTTTCGGGTTTGAAGGAGATTTTGAGGGTCAGGTTCTCCCCGTCCGTCCGGTCTGTGGGGTCGAGCAGCTCCATTGCACAGCGGGCCACCTCAATGGGAAAATCACGCCCCTCCCGTTTGCGGGTGCCCCGCTCCTTGCGCAGGGCCTGCAGGATTTTTCTGTCCAGCACATCTGCCAGATCGTCCAGCACCTGTTCGATGTCCTCGACCTGTGGTGTTTTGCCATCCATGAGGTCCTGAAGCATGTTTTTCAGGGCCTCGCTCTGGCTTTCAATCCGCACGTCCCGTCCGGTGAGGGCCAGTTCAATGTCTTCTGCAAGGTTTTTCCGTGCGTCTTTCTTGCTGATCTTCGCCCGTTTTGAGAGGGCAAACTGCACCTCGTCCCAGTCGAGCTGCAAGGCCCTGAGCAGGTCTTCTCCATGCAAGGGCTCGGCCAGAAAGCGACGCAGGGTCTCCGCTTTCTGCTGCGGGGTGAGGCCTCCAGATGCACTTTCGTCCTCAAAATTGAACTGGTTGTCCTCGATCAGCTCCAGGTAGGTTTTCTGCTTGCTGGGCTCGATGTGCTCACTACCCAGCGAAGCCACCTGCAGAATGCTTTTCAGGAGCCGGTCCTGTTTTGCGGTGCCGATCACTTCACTCTGGCCCTCACAGCGGAACAGTCCCAGGTGGGGCAGGGCACGGGTGATGGCTTTTTTCAGCTTCAATCCGGGGTTTTGTGCAAGGAGGTCATTCACCTCGGTCAGGAAACGGGCAAGGTCGCGCAGTTGTGGCTTGCGTAAAGTTTCCAGCCGGGACAGAAACGTGGTCATCAGGGCCCAGTCTTCCGGTGCAAGCTGGTGGCCCGTGAAAGCCGCCTCAAAAAGTTGCCTGAGTCCGCCATCGTTTTTGCTGGAGGTCAGGGCTGCCTCATCGATGGTGAAGATGTTTTTCAGGCTCTGCGCGTCCGAGGTGGGGACGTTCATGATGAGCAGCAGCACTTCGTCTTCCTCAACGTGGTTGCGGTACCAGGTCGCCGAGCGGTTCTCTTCCACTGCCTGACGTTCAAAACCCCTGACCGGGCTGGTGGTCCTCACCTGAATGCGTTTTCCACCCAGCTGAAATCCAGTGCTGGAGAGGGCCTGCAGCAGTTCCAGGTAAGTGCTGTCGTCAAAGCCTTCGATTTTGATGAAACCTCTGGCTTTGCTCTGCGCTGAAACCACCTGATGCTCGATGGCTTTCACAAGGGCACGGGTGATGGTGTTCATGCCTGACCTCCCTGCACCATGGCGGTGGCATCCGAGAACTCAAGGGCCAGCCCGGCGTTTTTCAGTTTCTGCAAGAGCATGTTCTGGTTCATTTCGTAATACTCGGCATTCAGGCGGTGGCGCTCAAAAAGCCCGGACTCCCTGGCCTGAGACAGGCCCACCACAAGGCCGTATTTCTGGTACAGGAGCGAGAGAAATTCGGTGAACTCCATGCGCTCTGCAGGTCCGAGGTTGGCGTAAACCAGGGTTTTCAGGAGGTTGTTTTGCAGCACGTAGCGCTGAGGGGTGCCCACCAGAGGGGCCACAAAGCCGCAGTACTTGGCGAGTTTGCGGTGCACCCCCTCGAAATTCTTGTTGAAGTCACCCATCAGGAGTTCTTCCAGCCTGTCCTGGAAGAGTTTGCGCTGTGCCTCAATCCCTTTATCGCCAGTCATCTTGCTCCAGCGGGCCTCAAGGTCCGTCTGGTGATTTGAGAGGTCCTGTTTTTTGACTGGATAATGGTCTCCCAGGTGGTCAATGAACTTCCGCAGGTTTTCCATCCAGCTGGTGCCTCCAGGGAACAGCGTTCGCAGTTCCTGTTCGAAATGGCACTGCACGGCAACCCGGATCTGGCTTTCCTGCTCTCTGAACTGCACGGCAGAGGCCCGCCTGAGGCTGCTGTCCCGGCTGTTTTCCAGCAGGTCCACAAGGAGCCTGGGGAGCATTTCGGTTTTGCCGGAAAGCACCAGCGAACGGTGGTAGATGTACTGGGTGATCTGGAAGGCCATCAGGTACGAGAAGAGGGTGAGCAGTTCGGTGGCGTCCAGTTCGGCGTGCAGCAGTTTGTTCACGTCTTCAGCCATCTGGTGGCAGAACGCCTGATCGGGTTCGGGAATCCAGCCAAGGTAGCCTCTCCCCTTGCCGCCTTCTTCGGGGTCCTCCTCTTCAAGCTCTTCTGACGGACTTTCATTCTGCCAGAGCGAGTCAATGAACTGGGCCAGCTGCCCGATGCTGGGCTGGCTGTCTTTCATCAGAAATTTCAGGCGGGAGGTGATGGAGCAGGCAAGTTGTGGGTCCTGCCTGGTGCCTGCAGAGAGC
Organism: Deinococcus cellulosilyticus NBRC 106333 = KACC 11606; assembly: GCF_007990775.1. Taxonomy (NCBI): domain Bacteria; kingdom Thermotogati; phylum Deinococcota; class Deinococci; order Deinococcales; family Deinococcaceae; genus Deinococcus; species Deinococcus cellulosilyticus. Next base: position 59,952 of record NZ_BJXB01000029.1, read on the forward strand.
AAAAGGTAATAGAGCTGCCCACCACGCACAAAGAAGTTGGCGGCGGTGAATTCCATCCCCCGGTCAAGTTCATGGTCCTCAATCTGGTGGAGTTCGTCTTCAGAGATGCGCTCGGTTTTGGACTTCTTGCGCAACGCCTCCCAGAACAACAAGGATTCATGGGCCGGGAACAGGGCACGCGCAAACCAGGAGCGGTTGCTTTCCACTGCGGTGAAAGACTTCAGCAGGGACTTGGCGGACTCCACGGGGTCAAATCCTGAGTCCATGCCCAGAGGGGTGGGGTTCAGTCTGATCAGGTCCGACTGGCGGAGCTTGTTCTCCAGACGCTTCCGGGCAAAGTCGTCTCTGGGATGCCGGGATTTCTCGGTGTCCGAGTAGAACACGAAACGCCTCAGGCCCAGACGGGTGGCCTTCTTGAACCCCAGGCTTTTTCGGTCCTGCTTTTCCCCGTCACAGATGCCCCGTCCAAGCTCATAGTCAAAGCCGTACAGCACGTTCAAGAACTCCAGCAGGTATTCCATCGGGTCCTGCCCGATGCGGAAACGGTGGCCCCAGATGTAGGCGCTCACCGGGTACTGTTTGGGTGCACTGTCATAATTGCCATACCGCTGCATGCTCATGCCTCCACCTCTTGTGGCAGCCTCAGGACCTGCGGGCGGTACCCGCTGCCGGTCAACTCAAAAAACTCAATGTGGTCTCCTGTGGGACCCGTCTGAAAGCGGGTGAGAAGTTCGTCTTTCAGGTGGCGGATGTCCAGATCGCACTCCTCAGAGAGCACGTTGGAGGTTCCGCCAGACGCCCTGCGCATCACGTACTCGAAACGCAGCAGGTTCACCTTCCAGCGGACCGGCTCCGGGCTGAGTTTCACATTGGTGATCTGCAGGGTCATCTGTGGACGGGCAGGCATGAAATTCTGCGTTTCAGCGTTCACTTCCAGATCCAGTTGCTCGTAAGGAATCTTCTGGCGGATGATGGGAATGCTGGTCCTCGCCCCCTGACCGTAGTGGGAGGTCACGTACAGGTGGTCGGTTTCCTGCACAAAAAGCCCTGAAAAAGCCCGGTTCAAACCCAGCACCATCTTGCGCACCTGCCAGGCCTTCAGGGTGTGCTTCCTGTCTTCCAGAAGTTTCAGGTAAAGCCCGAGGTGCTGGAATGGAAGCAGCCCCAGCACCGCGTCCTCATCGTGCCACTCGAAGAACACCTTGCGCCTGCAAAAGGGAAGCCAGTTTTTCACAAAGTCCACAGCCTGCTCCAGCTGGTCCCCAAGCAGGTAACTGGCCCTCTCCTGCTGGAAGAGGGTGTGCCCCAGATCAATGGCAGGCTCGAACACCTGCCGGTACTCCGGCTGTTCACTGGCCTGATGGTCACTGATGATGAAGTGGTCCACCTGAAACACTGACTGCCCGGCCACATCCAGCCGGTTCATCAGTTTCAGGGCGGTGGCTTTCTTGCGGAACGTCTCTGTGGCGGCCTCCCCCCACAGGTTGTTGTAGTAGGCGTACTGCCTTGCAACCGAGCGCCATTCGCTGGGTTTCCCTCGCTGCGCACGGACCTTCTGGCAACTCAGGCCTCCGGTGACGGTGAAGGCCATGTGCACCAGTTGATCCCGCACGGTGATGTGGTGCTCCAGGTGTTCGAGGACCTCGTAAAGCCTCAGGACCCGCTGTTGAATACGCGGCTGTTGCAGTTTGCGAGCGTTGTGCAGGATGGGGCAGTCCCCTTTCGCGGCACAGCCTCCACAGGCTTCCCACCTGTCAGGATCGGTCATCCAGCTGAGAACCTGAGGAATGTAGCTGGAGGTGGGAATGCGGTTCAGGTCGATGACCAGCACAGGTTTAGATGGATCAGGACCTTCCTGCAGCTGGCGATCCACTTCGGCCTGAAGCTCAGGAAGGCCCAGTGAGGCAAGCTGTGCCCTCAGGCGTCCCTCGTTGGCCGCAATCAGGAAGGGCATGGAGGGCATGCCCAGGAGGCGGCGGTGCAAACCCTTCAGGACGACCCCTGACGACTCAATCCCCATCTCAGAGAGGTCCTTGATGACCCTCAGGGGGTGCCCCTGGCGGTAAAAATCCTGTTTGACCGCATCCCGGTCCCAGCCGGCAAACTTCTGGCCTGTGAATTTTTCAATGATCTTGCGGCACAGGTAGGTTTTGCCGTCTCCTGCGTTCCCGGTGAGGATCACGGCAGGGGGATGGTCCTGATCAAAAAGCTCAAAGAGTTTCCGTCCAACTTCAGTGTCCAGCGAAAGGGGCTCAATGCCGTCCACTCTGGAATTGGAAGTGAACTCATCAAAGGCGGCCTCATGCTCTGGAGAGGCGGTGGTGTAGCGGTTGAGGTAGGCCACAAAGGGATTGGTCATGGATGCACCCCCAGAAAGTTCACAGTAGACAGTTCACAGTGTTTTGCGTATGGCCTGAGCAAAAGTTCAGAGAACCGTCACATGAAGAGGATTCAAAGCAAAAATCGCCTGCCAGGAAAGCTTTTGCTTGCTGTGAACTGTCCACAGGCTTGCCCTGATCACGTGCTTGCGAAACGGTCCGCTGTGAACTGTGAACTGTCTTGCCCTTAAAACGCGCTTGCAGGACGGCCTGCTTCTTGACTCTGACAGCGTGCTCCCCAGGCGGCTGGGTCGCACTGAGTCGCTTCGCGCTGGGCGCTGTAAACTGTAAACTCCTAATCACAGGTGACAGATGGAACAGCCCACTTCTTCCTCGGCGTCCATCTCTCCAGTGAAAGCTTCGGCCAGGGATTTCGGTCTGCGGCGTGCTGCGGCCCGTTTCTGGCGTTTTTCCTCTTCGAGTTTAATCTGGGCGATGCGTTCTGGTCGGGCAAGGTCAGCGAGGCTCTCCCCTTCCCTCCAGGTGTAACCCTCCTCGGGTTTCTCGTACTGCATGGCCTCCTCGAATTTGTCGGGGTGACGCTCTAAAAGGCCCACCCACTCGATGCCCCGCTGGAAGAAACAAAAAGTGCAGCCAGAACGGGAACGCCACTCGTAGTATTTTGGGATGCCAACACTGCTTTCTTCGAGCAGCCTGAACACGTCCTCTCTGGTGATTCCTGCTTCCTTGAAGGGGTAAACGGGGGTCACGTTGGGTTTGGAGGTGATGTGCCCATCCCGGTGCTCATCTGCACGGATGGCGATATAAAGGTGCACGGGGTCGGTTCCGATGTATTTCTCAAACGGTTCAATTTTCAGTTGCCTTGTGCACCAGCGCATGTTCGGGGAGGGCAGGTATCCCCGGTACATGTCCAGCCAGTAATCAAAACCCCTCTCCTGCTCGTCTTCCAAAAGCCGGGTGATGGGTTTCCCCAGAAAGGCCTCCAGGCGGGACAGGTATTCGTAGGTTTCGGGGAGTTCCTTGTGGGTGTCACAGAACAGGTACTCCATCTCGATCTCGGGGTGGTGTTCTTTCATATAGATGGCAAGTGCAGTGCTGTCCTTGCCCCCTGAGACCAGCAGAACGTGCCGCATGGTTTCACTCATGGTGTCCTCCGATGATTTTGCGGGTGAGCAGGGCGAGGGCCGAGTAAAGCACGTTCGGGTCCTGTCCTTTTGCTTGCGTCCTGAATTGCTTCAGAAGTTCATTGCTGAGGAGTTCGGCGTCCTGTCTCTGGTCTTCTCGCAGGCTGAACACCTTGCGGTCTTCCTTGAGGTCCTGACCGAGCATGGAAATGCGGATCACCTGCACCCCGGCGTCCTGCTCAGCGTCCACTTTTTCGCGCACCAGTTCTTCCAGACGCTGGAAGTCACTGGCAATCTGGCGCAATTTCACCTGGAAGGCCATCAGATCCCCATCCCGCCAGTCGGTGACGGGTTTTCCACTGTGGACCACCCGTCCAACTTGCTCCCTCCACTGCTCTGAAGTTGCAGATGAGAGCTGCTGCACAAAGGCGGTGAGGGTCTGGTCCACGGTGTACCCACGGAGTTGCCCTGCCCGTTTTCTCAGGCCTTCACGCATTTCTTCGGAGGTGCCCGTGATCTGGAAGGCTTCACGCACCTGCTCTTCAATCTGGTAAAGCAGGCTCGCGTAAGCGGACCCCATCGCATTCAGGCAGTCCAGCAGCCAGGAAGACAGGGATTTCGGATGGCTTTCCCCTTCCAGGGTGCTGTGATGCAAGGCGAGGATGTCCTGGGTGACGAGTTGCACCGGGTCCTTGATCCTCAGCAGCATGTCACGCAGGAGGACCGCAGAGGCAGGCTCAAGTTTGCGGGTGTATTTGCTGTACGCGGGGAGTCTGGCGGCCACCAGAATCAGGGGCTTCACCACATCCATCAAAAGCGGGGTGCTCCCTGTTTCGGTTTTCCCACCATAAATGCGGATCGCCTCGTGCATGTCCTGCAGGGCCTGCAGGGTTTCGTCAGTGAACTCAATCCACTGCACCTCGAACAGGTCCGGGCGGCGCACCAGACGCTCAAGCGTTTCAATTCGGAGCTCTGGCACAAAGAGCCCTTCATCAAAGATCGCCACACGTTCGCGCAGGTGAATGAGCAAAGCAGAAACCAGCACCGGAATGGGGCCTTCAGCAATGCCAAAGGGAGGGAGCCTGAGCAGTTCAAAAAGCTCCGTGAGGGGAACACGGGCAGTCTGGCGCTCCTTCAGAAGCTCAATCATGGCCTGCCACACCGCCCGATAACTTCCCTCAGGCTCCGTAAATGCCCACTGTCCATTCAACTCTTGATGAAAACCGCCTTTTTTCAGGACAGCGGCATACATGCTGTACTCAGGAGGGAAACCCTCCATGCCCAGTCTGGGCAGGTGATGTCTGAGGAGCATCGCTTCCAGCAGGTTGCGTCTGGCCTTGGCAGACTGGGAAGAAAGCTGGTTGCGGTTGAGAAGCTCATTTCGGATCACCGGAGCGAGGGGATACATGTGGTCCAGAATCTGACTGAGCCACTGCTGGAACTGTCTTGCGGTAGAGGGTGTATGCAGATTTCCTGCATGGAACCATTCGCTTCTGGAAGGATCAAAGCGGTACCCTTTCACCCCGAAGAGCGCACCGATCACGTTTTCCAGGCGCTGTTGGGTCTGCTGGATGCGGCCCTCAAGTTCCTTTTTCGCCACCGGGTCCCCTTCCAGGGCCGTGCTGGTGCGCCTTATGGTCTCCCAGGCGGTGAGTTCCCTCAAAATGCCTTCCAGACCAACCACAGGTCTGGGAAAAGCGAAAATCACATTGGTGTTTTTCTCGTGGTACTGGGCAACCAGCTGCAACTGCTTGCGTTCTGAATCCGTACTGCTCAGGACAAAAATGATCTGCAGGTGGTCTGGTTTCAGTTTTGAGACCTGGGTGGAGAGTTCTGTGGAGCGGCCTTCAAAAATGGTGACTTCAAAGGAACGCAAGTTTCCGGTGCGGATGTAGTGGGCACGGGCCATCTGGGGGTACAGGTCCAGGTGCTTTTGCAGGGCACGGGACAGGGAAAGCTGACCCTGCTTTTCGATGACTTTCGTGAATTCCTCTTCAAGGTCCACATCGGAGCCGTCCCACAGGGCGTAGGTCTGTTCGAAGTTGCGGAAGATTACCAGCGACTTGTTTTTGAGTTCCAATAGGGCCTGATCGACTTCCGCTTCTTCTCCGCAGGCTGCCATCAGGGTTTCACGGGTGGCTTTGAGGCCCACCTGTGATCCGTAGCTGGAAATCAGTCCGATGGCCTGCACCACCTGCCTGAGAAGAGGCGAGGCGTGTTGCCCAAGGCGGTCACAGGCCACTTCAATCTGGCTCCATCGACGCGACAGGTCGCTCTGGTAAGCGGCACTCCCGAGGGTGTTCACCACGTACTGGTACAGGTGAGAGAGGGAGTACATGGGGGTACCGGTGTCCGTGTCCTGGGAGGTCAGGAAATCCAGCAGCCCGAAAGGTTCACTTCCGGTCAGGAAAGCAAAGAGGGAACGCTCATTCTGGGCAAGCTTGCTGCGAAAAAGCGGCCACAATAAAAGGGCAGTGATGGGTTCGATGGGAACCGATTTGAGCAGGTGGCTGTCCAGACCGGGGATGCGTTTTCTGGCCTCATCCAGGGCACCAGAATCCAGCACCTCTCTCACACGTCTGGCATAGGCTTTTGAAATCTCGGGTGTCGTCCGGAAGTCCACAGCACTGGCAATCAGTTGCAGGAATTGTTCTGCAGGCTCCTGGAAATTCACGTCGGTGAAGCGGCCCTGCACTTTCTGCCACTCGGCCCGTGCGGTGTGATCAGCGTGCATCAGGTAATCGCTGAAACCTGTGTGAAGAACCGTGATCAGACAGACCGGAAAGAGGCTTCTGGAGGCGAATTCTGCCAGTTCCTGCATCAGAAAGAGGTCTTCAGTGTCTGGATTTTGCGCTGCGTATTCCAGAAACTTCCCGAACTCATCCAGAATGAGCAGCAGACCTCCCCTGCTCCTCAGGGACAGGTGCTGGGTGACCGTTTCGAGCAACTCCACCACCCGCACATCTGGGCTGTGCCAGTGGGACAGCTTCGCTTCCAGTTCTGGAAATTCAGCGGTCACCGTCTGCACGATGGCCTCTTTGAGGGTCAGGTGCAGGTTTCTGCGTTGCCCGACCAGCAGGAGTGGAAAAAACGGTGCAAGATGAAAGCCAGTTCTGGACCGGATGGCCTGCCCCATCGAGGTTCTGGGAAACGCAGATGCAAGGGTGTCTGCCAGAAACAGAGCAAAACTGGATTTCCCCGACCCGTAAGGTCCAGTGATGGACCAGGTGCGGGGCTGTCCTGCCTGCGAGAGTCCTTTCAGGATGCGCTCGGTGAGGCTTTGCCCGTTGGGGGTGAGGATGTACCCTTCCAGGTGCTCTGCGTCCTTGTAGTCTTTGACCAGTTGCACACTGCGGTGGAAACGGCCTTTCACCGCCACCATTTCACTGAGAACGGCGTTCATGGCAGGGCTCCTTCCAGGGTGTAATGGTTTTCCAGCAGGGTGAAGAGGATGTTTTCAGGCCAGGCTGCACTTTTGATCAGGCTGCGCATTCCTGCGGTGTCATCAAAATGAATTCCAGTGAGGTCCTGGACCTGCTCCACCCGGTTGAGAAAAGCTGTTTCGGTCAGTTTGAAGGCTGCCCCGGGTGCTCCAGGATGGTACATGAAACGCTCAAGGCTGACCGTGGAGATTTCAGGAAAGTTTTTTTGCCAGTAATCGAGCAGTGCATAAGCAAAAACAGCGTCTGGGAGGCTTCTGTGCTCACCCCTGATGAAAGTGAAGGTGTTGCGATCCAACCTCCTCAGGAGTCCCAACTCCACAAGTGGGGAATCAAAAGACTCTTCCCCGACCTGACCCCTCGGGTTCAAAGCAGGGAGGTAGGTGCGGATCAGGACTTCAAAATCCCGCTCGATGGAATTCGCGTTTGCACGAGAGTTTCCCTGATGCTGCAGGTGATCGAGGACCCATGAGACCACTTCCTGCCTTGTGAAGGTGTCCGTACGGAACACTGTGAAAAGCAGGTGCCACAGGGTGGCTTCTTCGGGATTTTGCAGGATCAGGTGGTGCAGGAGCCACAAGGTAGCGGGATCTTCGAGGTAAGGGTCCCATCCTTTTTCTGAAAGCAGCAGTCTTGCAAGTGTCGTGGGCTCGAAAAGGCCTTTGTGACCTTTGACAGGCTGAATGAGCCCCATCACCGTGCACCAATGCCGGATGGAACCCACCATGTTTTTGCCAACCCCGAGTGCAGTGGTGGCGTCTTCAAGGAGAAACAGGTGACTCTGCTGCTCAAGGCCCTGCACGGCTTTGGGCAACCAACTGTAACGCAGGGCAAAGGATTCATGGCCACTGAAGGACGTTCGGGTTAGAGGTGTCATGAGCATGGTTGGACCTTTCAAAGAGGAAGAGAACAACACCTCTAGCGGCCCTGTGTGAATGTTCTCCATCTACAGGGCTTGCAGGGCATGATGTTCGGGCGAACACAAATGGGCCATGACTCAAAACCCTGCCTTCCTGCAGATGCTTTGATGTCCTGGTGCCTTAACAGGTTTTTTGCGTTGTTAAAGCTGTTGGTTATGACTGCATAAAATGGATATAGCTGAAAATCCAAGTTTGGGAAACCACACCTTTATTTTTCTAATTTTATGCCTAAAAACAAAAATGCCTGCAGAACACACAATAAAAATGGGCATTGTAATAAATATATTCAGACGCGACAACTTGCAGTTCATTTTCTGGACCACCATCTACGGGTTTTCCCCTAGAAACTTCAGAGGACTTTGGGGTTTTGGCAGGAAATGAAGACAAACCGACCAAACAAAAAACTGCAATGCAAACTCCCACAAGGCTCAGGATGAAACGCTGAGAATCAGCCACATTGCAATGACTGACAGAGGTTCTCAAATCCCAAATACGCCACGACCCTGAAACAACAGCAACAATATGTCACTCACAGATCACCCATTCCAGGGCCAGAAAGAAAACTGTCACAGTGGGTTCTGAT